>NZ_JXIS01000002.1:0-87232 GCF_000836715.1 Bacillus sp. L_1B0_5
ACTGATAATCCGGAACAAAACCCAGCAGCTAAAATTGCTACTGACAATCCAGAACGAAAGCTAGCAAGCGACCCTGCTGAGAATACAAATTCAGGTCCAAAGCAAATAACAACAAACATTTTAACCGGTGTAAAGCTGACGGATAAAGACGGAAAACCATTTACAGAGGATAACCGTCCAAGTACAGATTCTCCTGCCAATATTGAGTTTACATGGGAACTTTTAAAATCAATGAATGTGAAAAGTGGAGATTACTATATTTTTGATCTTCCTAAACATTTTAAAATTTACAATACAATTAACAGTCCTTTATATGATAGTGAAAACAATCAAATTGGTAATTTTACTGTTACAAAAGATGGAAAAGTCACGATGACATTCAACGATTATGTTGAAGAGCATCCAGATGTCGCTGGTAACCTACAATTAAAGACAGAATTTAATAAAGCTGAAATTAAAGGTACAACAACACAAGAAATTCCTTTCCCGATTAAAGATAAGGATGTTTCTATTACAGTTGACTTTAAGCCTAATGTACAAACAGCTACGAATAAAAAAGGGTTACCTGATAGACCAATTAATACAAATGAAATTAATTGGAAAGTAGAAATGAACAAAACGAAAGACACCCTTAAAAACGCTGTTTTTAAAGATAACATTCCACAAGGTACAAGCTTAAATAAAGATTCTATTAAAGTTTATTATTTAGAAGTTGATGTTAATGGGAATGTAACGCGTGGTGCAGAAGCTGAGCCAACAGATTACAATATTATTTCATCAGATGGCTCAAAATTGGAGATTGCTTTCAAAGATTCTATCAATAAAGCATATCAAATCGAATATGCCACAAAAATTACCGATGAAAATATTAAAAGCTTCCGAAATAACGTTACGATAACGAGTGATAATCAAAAGCAACAAAACGCAAGCTCTACTGTAACGGTTTCTCGTGGTACACACTTAAATAAAACAAGTAAATATGATCCAAAGACGCAAACAATTGAGTGGACAATTACTTACAATGGTGATCAAAGAGAGATCAAAAAAGCTGATGCGATTTTAAAAGATATTTTTGACGATACACACGAACTAGATGCAAATTCTATTGTTGTGAAAAACGCTTCATATAATGAAAAAGGAACGCTTGTAACAGGAGACGCTGTTAATAATTACACTGTAAGTAACAAGAAGAATGGATTCGATTTACAGTTTAACGATGATATTAATAGTGCTTATGTGATTACCTATAAAACCAAGCCAACTAATAAAGTTATAGAAGATGGAAAAGTAAAAAATACAGTTACAGCTGATAATGATTCAAGTAAAGAGAATGAAGCTAGCTTCAAGCAGCAAAATATTATTAAATCTAATAATAAAGCTGAAACAAATTATAAAGACAAAACAACAACTTGGACAATTATAGTAAATAATAACAACTATCCATTAAACAACGCGATCATTACGGACACCTTTGATCATGGTGGATTACAATTAAAAGATAAGAAACTAGAAATTAAAGACGGAAATTATACCCTTCAAGCTGGGACTGACTATGTTTTAGATGCAACAGATAAAGGCTTCAAAATTACTCTTATAGGTGCGTATCAGTCTAATATGACAAAGACATTAGTCGTAAAATATACGACAGACTTTGATTATACAAAGCTAGAAAGTGGTAAAACTTCATTTAAAAACACAGGTAACCTATCTTGGATAGATACGGATTCTAATCCACAATCAAATAAAGTTGAAGCTAATTTCGATCCTGATACTTTCACAAAAGCAAATGGTTATAAATACGGTTCTTATAACGCCCAAACGAAGGAAATTACTTGGATAATAGGCTTTAACTATAATAATGTTGAGATTAAAGATCCTTATGTTATAGACGTAATACAAGATAAACAAAAGTTAGTGCCTGGATCCATTGAAGTGCGCGATATGATTTTAAATGGAAATCCTGATAATGCACAACCTGGTAATGCTGTACCAACTGAGAAATATGAACTTGAAGAACCTACAGAGAAAAATAAAAACACCCTAAAGGTTCATTTCAAACAATCAATTAATTCACCTTACTATATTATCTTTAAAACAAGCCTTGATGGTGAACTTATCCAAGGCACCTACAAAAACGAGGCAGATTTAAAAGATGGCTCTAAAATTGTAAACACCCTTACAGGTGACACTCAAGTAAATAAAGGTGGCAGCTTCGTTACTAAAAAAGCTGTGCAAGACGACAACTATATTAATTGGAGTATCGCAATTAACGAAAGCCAATCAACCATTGCAGATGCGGTTGTAACAGATGACCCCACCGAAAATCAGGTAATTGTGGAAGATTCATTCCACTTATATCCTACAACTGTTGATCCATATGGAAATTTAACAAAAGATACAGTAAACGAATTAAAAGAAGGAACAGACTATAAACTCAAAATAACAACAGACAATAATACCGGAAAGCAACATTTCGAAATTGCCTTCTTGAAAAAAATTGATCGAGCTTATATTTTAGAATATCGCTCACTTATTAATGCAGACGATAAAGAAAAAGTAAGTAATAAAGCGAAAATCACAGGCAATAAGTTGACAGTTAAAAACACAGAAACTACTGAAACGATTGAAGTGAGAATGTCTTCTGGTTCAGGCGGAGGATCTGCTACCAAAGGTCGTGGAAACCTTGAAATTATAAAGGTAGATAACGACAATAAGAACGTACTATTAGCTGGGGCAGAATTTACTTTATACGATCGTACAGGTAAAACTGTTATCCGTAAAATTGCAACAGACAAAGACGGTATCGCTAAATTTAATAATTTAAAACGCGATAAATATTTATTGAAAGAAACAAAGGCTCCTGAAGGCTATGTAATTAGCTGGGATTTAAAACAAGGGAAAATTGTTGAACTTGGTACACAAGAGACTACAACATATAAACTTGCAAATAAGAAGTTTATCGGGAAAGTAGTTTTAACAAAATCTGATGACCTGAACAAAAACGCAACACTACAAGGCGCCGTTTTCACACTACTAGATAAAGACAAAAAAATAATTCCAGAACATGAAAAATTAACAACAAATAATAACGGACAAATTATTATAGATAAACTAAAACCAGGAACTTACTACTTACAAGAAACGAAGGCTCCTGAGCATTATCAATTAGATAGCAAACTTATTCCGTTTACTATCTCTGAAGATCAAACAACAGTAGTAAACCGAACTGCGACAAATAGTTTAACTAAAGGATCTGCTCTTTTAACAAAAGTGGATAATTATAATAAAACTTTAGCAGGGGCAGAGTTTACTGTTCAGGATCGCAACGGAAAAAATATTCCTGGATATGAGAAATTAACAACAAATGAGCATGGACAAATAGAAGCAAAAGATTTACGCCCTGGTAAATACCAATTTGTCGAAACAAAAGCTCCTGAGCACTATGAATTAGACAAAACGCCTATTCTATTTGAAATAGAAAAAAGCCAAACTACAGCCGCTTCTATTACAGCAAAAAATGCTTTAATTAAAGGTGGCGTTACGTTAACAAAAGTGGATGATATTGATGGCACTACCCTTGAAGGTGCGATATTCAAAATTGTTAACGACAAAAATGAAGATGTCCGTACAAACTTAAAAACAGAAAAAGATGGAACTTTGAACGTTAAAGATTTAGATCCTGGTGATTATCAATTTATTGAAACAACACCACCTAAATACTATGACTTAAATAAAGAACCAATTCCGTTTACAATCGAGAAAAGTCAAACAAGCATTATCTCAATTACTGCAAAAAACAGTTTAACAACAGGTGCTGTTGAGCTATTAAAAGTCGACGAATTTGATAAAAAGACTCCCCTTGCTGGAGCTATGTTCAAAATCGTGAATGATAAGAACGAAGACGTTCGTACAGAATTAACTACCGATACAAACGGAACTGTTAAAGCTTCTGACTTACGTCCAGGCAAATACAAATTTATTGAAACAAAAGCTCCTGAACATTATGAACTGCGATCAACACCAATTGAATTTACAATTGAGAAAGGTCAAAAAACACCGATTGTTATTACAGCTGAAAATGGTCTACTACCAGGCGATGTTGAACTAACAAAAATCGATGATACTGATGGCACTGTACTTACAGGTGCCGTATTCAAAATTGTTAATAACAAAAATGAAGATGTCCGTACAGAATTAGTTACGAATCAGGAAGGTAAAATTATTGCTACTGGTTTACGTCCAGGTAACTATAAATTTATCGAAATGAAAGCTCCTGAGCATTATACCTTAAATAAAACACCGATTGAATTTACAATTAAGGAGAGCCAAGCGACTGCTATTAACGTTACAGCTACTAATAGCTTAATAAAAGGCGGTATTGAATTAACAAAAGTTGATTCTGTAAATGCTAAGGAAACCCTTGAAGGTGCAGTATTTAAAATTGTTAATGACAAAGGTGAGGATGTTCGTACGGAACTTACTACTGATAAAGATGGTAAATTAGTAGCACAAGACTTACGCCCGGGTAATTATAAGCTAATCGAGACGAAGGCTCCAACTTATTACGATGTAAATGTAGAACCTATTGAATTTACAATCGAAAAAGGACAACAAAAACTCCTTCCACTTACATTTAAAAATAGTTTAACGAAAGGAAAAGTTAAACTTATTAAAGAAGATGATGTGGAAAGTAGTAAAGCTCTTGCCGGCGCTGTATTCACATTGCAAGACGCAACTGGAAAAGAAATTATGAAAGATTTAACAACAGATGATTACGGAGTATTAGTTATTCCTGATTTAGCACCAGGGGATTATCAATTTATCGAGACAAAAGCCCCTGAACATTATAAATTAGACAAAACACCTATTAAGTTCACAATTAAAAAAGGTAGTAAGGAAGATCTTCCTATCCCTGTTACTGTAAAAAATAGTTTACTTACAGGTGGCGTCACTTTAACAAAAGTTGATGATGTTGATGGCACTACTCTTGAAGGTGCAGAATTTATAATTGTTGACGCTCATGATACTAAAAAAGTAATTCGAAAAGGTTTAACGACTGATAAAAACGGTAAAATTACTGCTTCTGATTTACGTCCTGGAGACTATCAATTTGTTGAAGTAAAAGCTCCAAAAGACTATACCTTAAGCAAAGAGCCTATTCCATTCACTATCGAAAAAAGTCAAAAAGAGAATATTACTGTTACCGCTACTAATAGTTTAAAGAAAGGTGCAGTAACATTAACAAAAATCGATGACATCGATCGTACGATGCTCGAAGGTGCAATCTTTAAAATTGTTGATATGAACGGTAAGGAAGTTCATACGAATCTTATTACAGATAAAAACGGAAAAATTTCTGTTTCTGATTTACGCCCTGGGGACTATCAGTTCATTGAAACAAAAGCTCCTGAGCACTATGTATTAGATGAAACAACAATTCCATTTACAATTGAAAGAAGTCAAACGAAAGAGATCAATGTTACAGGCAAAAATGCTTTAAAAAACGGTAGCGTTGAACTAACAAAGATTGACGATATTGATATAAATACAAAACTTGCTAACGCCGTATTTAATTTATTAGATGCAGACGGAGAGCTAGTTGAAGAAGGCTTAAAAACAAATGATGAAGGTAAAATTGTTGTTGAAAACCTACGTCCTGGTACGTATCAATTCGTTGAAACAATTGCTCCTGAACATTACGATTTAAATAAAAAACCTATCGTATTTACAATTAAAAAGAGCCAAACTGAAACTCTTCATGTCACTGCTACAAATGCTTTAACAAAGGGTACAGTTAAACTTTCTAAAACAGATGATGTTGATGGCACTGTTCTTAAAGATGCAGTATTTAAAATTGTTAATATGAACGGTGATGTAGTTCATAAAGACCTTGTTACAAATGAACAAGGAATAATCGAAATTAACGACCTACGTCCTGGTGATTACCAATTCATCGAAACGAAAGCTCCTAAGCATTACGTTTTAGATGAAACACCAATCAAATTCACTATTGAAAAAGGACAGAAGAAAGCTATTTCTTTAACTGCTACAAATAGCTTAAAACAAGGTAGTATCGAATTACTTAAAGTGGATGATTTAAACAATCAAACAAAACTTGCCGATGCGGTATTTAATTTACTAGATCAAGATGGCAAAGTACTTAAAACAGATTTAAAAACAAACAGTGAAGGTAAAATCGTTGTCGAAAACTTACGTCCTGGTACGTATCAATTCGTTGAAATAACGGCTCCTGAACACTATGATTTAGACAAAAAGCCAATTATATTTACAATTGAAAAAAGCCAAAAAGATATTGCTACCGTTACTATGAAAAATAGTTTAACAAAAGGCGGCGTGGAACTTTCTAAAGTGGATAACGTCGATGGCACTACTCTTGAAGGCGCAGTATTTAAAATTGTTGATATGAATGGTACTGTAATTCGCAAAGATCTTGTTACGAATCAACAAGGTAAAATTAGCGTTTCTGACCTACGTCCTGGTGATTATCAATTCATCGAGACAACGGCTCCAAAACACTACGATTTAAACAAAGAACCAATTCCATTCACAATCACAAAGAGCCAAGCTGATCCTATCTCCGTTACAGCTACAAATAGCTTAACGAAAGGCGCTGTGGAACTTTCTAAAGTGGATGATGTAGATGGTACTGCTCTTAAAGATGCGGTATTTAAAATTACCGATATGAATGGTAACGACATTCGTACTGAGCTTACAACAGATGTACATGGTAAAATTTCTGTTTCTGATTTACGTCCTGGGGACTATCAGTTTGTTGAAACGAAAGCTCCTGAACACTATAAATTAAATAGTACACCTATTAAGTTTACAATTAAGAAAAGCCAAAAAGAAAAGCTCCAAGTTACTGCTACAAATAGCTTAACTGAGGGTGCTGTAGAATTAATAAAAGTGGATGATATAAATCCAGATACAAAACTTTCTGATGCAGTGTTTAACATCATCGATGCGAAAGGTAAAATTGTTCGCACTGATTTAACTACTGATAAAGATGGTAAGATTACTGCTACGAACTTACGCCCAGGAGACTATCAATTCATTGAAACGAAAGCTCCTAAGCATTACGATTTAAATAAAAAACCTATTAGCTTCACTATCGAGAGAAGTCAACCAACTCACGTTTCTGTTACTGCTAAGAATGGCCTAACAAAAGGTGGCGTAGAATTAACGAAAGTTGACTCTATAGATAAGAAAGAAATGCTAGAAGGTGCGGTATTTAAAATTACTGATCTGAACGGTAACGACATTCGTACGAATTTAGTTACCAATAAAGACGGAAAAATCATCGCTAAAGACTTACAACCAGGAGACTATCAATTTATTGAAACAAAAGCTCCTAAACATTACGACTTAAATGAAGAACCAATTAAGTTCACAATCGAAAGAAGTCAAACAAAGCATGTCTTTGTTACAGCTATTAATAGCTTAACGAAAGGTAGTGTTGAATTAATTAAAGTTGATGATGCCAAGCAAAACACAACACTTGAAGGTGCAGTATTTAAAATTGTTAATAAGGATGGACACGATGTTCGTACCGATTTAACTACTGATAAAAACGGCCGTTTAGTTGTGGATGAATTACCGCCAGGAGACTATGAGTTTATCGAAACAAAGGCTCCTGAACACTATGACTTAAACGAAACACCTATTAAGTTCACAGTTAAAAAAGGCCAAGAAAAAATCGCCTCTGTTACTGCTACGAATAGCTTAACTAAAGGCGCAGTTGAATTAACTAAAGTTGATGACATCGATGGTACTACTCTTGAAGGGGCTATCTTTAAAATTGTAGATATGGACGGTAAGGATGTTCGTTCTGATTTAACTACTGATAAAGATGGTAAGATTTCTGTTTCTGATTTACGTCCAGGAGATTATCAGTTCATTGAAACGAAAGCTCCTAAGCATTATGACTTAAATCAAAATCCTATCAAGTTTACTGTTGAAAAGAGTCAAACTGCTAAAGCTTCTGTTACTGCTACTAACAGCTTAACTAAAGGCGCAGTTGAATTAACTAAAGTTGATGACATCGATGGTACTACTCTTGAAGGGGCTATCTTTAAAATTGTAGATATGAACGGTAAGGATGTTCGTTCTGATTTAACTACTGATAAAGATGGTAAAATTTCTGTTTCTGATTTACGTCCGGGAGATTATCAGTTCATTGAAACGAAAGCTCCAACTGGCTATGATTTAAACATTAAACCAATTCCTTTCACAATTACGAAAGGACAATCTCAGGTTACCTCTGTTACAGCTTTAAATAGTTTAACAACAGGTTCAATTGAGTTAACTAAAGTTGATATTGATCACCATGGAACACTTGAAGGTGCCATTTTCAATATTTTAGACCAAGATGGAAAAACCATCCGAGAAGGTTTAAAAACAGACCAACACGGAAAAGTAATCGTAAATGATTTGAAACCTGGTAATTATCAATTAGTAGAAACACAGGCTCCTAAAGGCTATCAATTAGATGCATCACCAATAAACTTTACAATTGATAAAGCCCAAGCTACGCCACTACAAATTACAGTTTCAAATAAAAAGATTGAATCTTCGTCAGGTGGAGATGACAAGCCAGTTACTCCTCCAAATAAAGAAGAAAACAAAGGCAATGAAACATCTGAGAAACACAAAAACGGAATTTCCGAAGAAACATCAAATGAAACAGATAACAAACAGCAAGATGATCGAAATACGGATAAACACCTTCCGAATACAGGTCATAAAGAAGATCCTACACAAACAGTAGGTATCATTCTTCTACTAGCTGGATTATTAAGTATTTTAGCTACAAAACGCAAAAAACATTATTAATAATGTTTTCACATCCAATCAATCTCTCAATTGATTGGATGTTTTTTTATACAAAAAGGACGATACATAAAGTATCGTCCTTTTAACGGGGTGAGGCTGCCCAAAAGTACGGAAAACCTTTGAACAGCCTCTTATTTTCATATGGATGCCTTACATATATCACTGATAATAATTATGAAATGCGGAAACATAATTACCATCAACTGATTCAAACATGAGAAATGAAACCCTACAGTGGTTCCATTCCTCTACATAATCTAAAGTTTGGGTACACTAGATTCATGCAATGTAGGAGCTTTCAGAGTAGAAAGCGAACCTTCGTTTAAAATGATAGCATACATATCTCCCTCAAAAATATGCAAATATGCATATATCGTTTTTATTTCTCAATGTCAGAATATTGAAAAATAAAAGATGCGAAGGTAAAATAAAGTCATTATCCGTCTTCTTTTGTCAGTCAGAGAGAATAGAAGAATAGGAGAGGAAAAAATGAGAAAATCATTGAAACAAAAAATAGTAAGCTCTTTGCTTGCTGTATCACTCGCTGTTAGCTTATCTCCAATTGGGCAAGCAAAAGCGGATTCCACGTCAGAGGTTACACAAACTCCATCTATTACAAAACAGATTGATCCAAACCGCGCAATTGAACATGTTCGTTTCTTATCTGAAACAATTGGTCCTCGCCCTGGTGGAACAAAATCCGAAGAATGGGCTTCTCGTTACATTGGTATGCAGCTTAAATCAATGGGCTATGAAGTAGAATATCAGCCATTTCAGGTGCCCGATCAGTACGTTGGATTCATTGAATCACCACTATCAATAAAACGTAATTGGCAAGCTGGTGCTGCTCCTAATTCACTAATTTCTACAGAAGCTGTTACAGCTCCCCTTATCTTTGTTCAAGGTGGGACAAAATTAGAAGATATTCCAAATGAAGTAAACGGTAAAATTGTTTTATTTGAAAGAGGAACAACTGTCGCTGATTATAATAAACAAGTTGAAAATGCCGTTAGCAAAGGTGCAAAAGGCGTTCTTTTATACAGTTTAATTGGAGGACGCGGAAACTATGGGCAAACTTTCAATCCTCGTTTAACGAAAAAACAATCTGTACCTGTATTTGGCCTTGCTTATGCGCAAGGAAATGCATTTAAAGAAGAAATTGCGAAAAAAGGAACTACAATCCTTTCTCTAAAGGCAAGACATGAATCTAAATTAACATCTCTAAATGTTATCGCAAAAAAGAAACCAAAAAAGAGTACAGGTAATGAAAAAGCAGTCGTTGTAAGCTCGCACTATGATAGTGTTGTCGGAGCACCTGGCGCAAATGATAATGCTTCTGGAACTGGATTAGTATTAGAACTAGCTCGTGCTTTTCAAAATGTAGAAACTGATAAAGAAATTCGTTTTATTACCTTTGGTTCTGAAGAGACTGGCTTACTTGGTTCGGATTATTATGTGAATAGTTTATCTCAAAAAGAACGTGACCGTATTTTAGGCGTCTTTAATGCTGATATGGTTGCAACAAATTATGATAAAGCAAAGAATTTATATGCTATGACACCTGATGGCTCTACAAACTTTGTAACAGACGCTGCCTTGCAAGCAGGTAAACAACTAAATAATGACCTCATCCTACAAGGTAAATTCGGTTCTAGTGATCATGTTCCATTTACTGAAGCTGGTATTCCTGCTGCTCTATTTATTTGGATGGGTGTCGATAGTTGGAATCCATTAATCTATCATATCGAGAAGGTATACCATACACCTCAAGATAACGTATTAGAAAACATTTCACCTGAACGAATGAAAATGGCATTAGACGTTATTGGAACAGGGGTTTATAACTCGCTTCAAAAACCTGTTACTCAAACTGAACAGAAAGCTGCCTAATCAATAAAAGACCACTGATTTTTATCAGTGGTCTTTTATTGAGAAAAAATATATATGCATAAAAGCATATTTTATCCTACTCATTATCGTATACAATATTAACTGTAACAATACCGATTACAACTAATAAGGAGGCTTTTTCTATTATGAAAAAAATGATTTTAGTAGGTGCGTTAACTTTAGCAGGAATTACCGGCGCTACCGCGTTTATTCCTGAAACAAAAGTCGCTGCTGCCGCTCAAGAACAAAGCTTTACAAAATTTTATTCTTTGCAAACTGGAGGTAGTTCTGAACAAGAACCTATTTTCCTTCAAAAGGGACAAGAGTTAACAATTCAACCTAACAGCAAAACTCCTAGTTACAGTGTTTATGACTCAAATCATAACCTTATTGGACGTTATTCTGATGGTTACGGCCGAATTTTCACTGCAAAAACAGATGGAAATATGTACGTTCAATTTCATGCACCTTATGTTTACTATAGTCCTGTTAGTTTTTCTGTTACTTATACAATCCAATAAAATAAAGGGCCTTTCTCAGGGGCCCTTTACTTTGCTTCCCAATTCACTTTTACAAAACCATCTTTCACCATTAAACCACTTATACTAAATACATACTTTTCATTTGCTTTTAATGTAGCTTTAAAAGTACCTTTTTTCGATTCACAGATTTCTTTTAACTCTCTTATACCTTCTCCTTTCCTTTCATACAAGCTAAAGCATAAATTCCCACGTTTTGCATCTGTTTCATAAGAAAATGTTACTTCTGTATCTTTTGCATACTCAAGTTCAATATCTTTCCCAGCAATATCCCATGATGAAAATTTTGCCTCATAACTTGTCTCCCCTTGCTTCTCATTTTCTAAATATATATCACCAGCTCTCCACATATCATCTAACGTTTGAACAAAAGCAAAGCCGCTAAGTAATACAAACATCGCACTTGCAAATATAACAACTAATGTTACCTTTTGCTTTTTCATACTCTTCATCGTATATTCTCTTTCTATTTTCTTGTTACTTCTTCGTATCATATATAACAAAACTCCAATAAAAAATGGCAATACAATCGCTATAACACTCCACCACTTACTTATTCCACGCGTTTTCGCATCTGTATACACCCATGATGCTACACATACTAAAAGTGCTATAAAAGCCAAAAACATTGTAATCCCAGCTATCTCAAATACTACAAATGGATTAGCGAACTCTATCATGTAATTTATACTCCTTCTTTAAAAATGACTGTATGACAACATATATCGGAATGTACAGGTGCATCATAATAACTATCGTTATAATGACAGATATTTTATGATCCAAATGACTAACAAACTGCTCTAGGGTGACTGTTAATACAATCATCCAAATAGCATGAATGAAAATAACCCATTTTCCCTCTAATTTCCTAGCATTTCGCACGCTCTGTTTCGTATGATTTATCAGCTCTTCACTAGGAATCATCTCTCCCGCTAAGCTACTTTTTATCTTTTGATCAAATTTATCTTCCTTCATAAACGAACCCCTCCAAATGTTCTCGCATTTGCTTCTTCGCATAATTAAGGCGGTATTTCACTGTACCAATCGGTATATTTAATATTTCACTCATTTCTTTATAAGAATATTGTTCATAATAGTAGAGTACGAGCACAGTTTTATACTTTTCATTCAATAACTGTATAACTTCCCGTATCATTTCCGCTTCCACTTTTTGAATAAATTCTTCTGATATATTCACTTCATCTGCGAAATCTATTTCTTCACCATCTTCTTTATGAAACAAATCCAATATTCGATCTTTCCATCTTTTTTTCTTACGATAAAAATCATAAAACGTACGAACACAAATTGTAGTAATCCACTTTTTATAATTATCCACATAAGAAAGTTGGTGCCTAGAGGAAAAAACTTTTATCCACGTCTCTTGAAAAATATCTTCCGCATCTTCTTTCGTTTTCGCTAACTTATAGCATAAGGAATATATTTGCTGCTTATATATATCAATTAATTCTTCTACCTTTTCTTCCATCATAAGCCTCCTGTCATTTATATAAGACGACGCAAATTATCCTTTTGTTTGATAAAATTTTATTTTTTTATTATCTCCATACAAAAAGGCAATCACAACATCGTGTGATTGCCTTTTATTTAAAAACGAAAGTCCGCTTCCGTTTTTCTTTATTGTCCAGCTCCAGTGGCTAGAATACTCGGTGGCTTCGGGACTAAACAGTCGGCTCCGCTTTTCTTCATTACATTTTTTCCGGTGCAGATACTCCTACGATTGCTAATGCATTTTGAAGTGTAGTGCGTACTGCTTTCATTAACTCGTAACGAGCTTTACTTAATTCTAAGTTATCTTGGTTCAATACTTTTTCTGCATTGTAGAAGCTGTGTAATGCTGCTGCTAATTCAAATGCATAGCTTGTAATGCGGTGTGGCAGACGTTTTTGTGCTGCATCCGCAACTACAGCTGGGAATTCACCAAGTTTTTTCAGTAACTCTACTTCTTTCTCAGAAGTAACAAGTTTGTAATTCACGTCTCCATCTGCAGCTAATCCTAACTCTTCACCTTGACGAAGGATACTGCATACACGAGCATGAGCATATTGTGCATAGTATACTGGGTTTTCATTAGATTTTGATACAGCTAAGTCCATATCGAAGTCTAAATGAGAATCACCGCTACGCATCGCGAAGAAGTATCTCATTGCGTCCACGCCTACTTCTTCCATAAGCTCACGAAGTGTAACTGCTTTACCTGTACGCTTACTCATTTTCATTTTTTCACCATTTTGGTACAGTTGTACCATTTGGATGATTTCTACTTCAAGTGTTTCTTTATCGTAACCTAGCGCTTGAATAGCAGCTTTCATACGAGGAATGTAACCGTGGTGGTCAGCACCCCAAATGTTGATTAGCTTATCGAAACCACGCTCTAATTTATCGCGATGGTAAGCAATATCTGGCGTTAAGTATGTGTAAGAACCGTCATTTTTAATTAATACACGGTTTTTGTCGTCACCGTAAGTCATTGAACGGAACCAAGTTGCTCCGCCTTCTTCGAAGATTTCGTCACGCTCTTTTAATACAGCAAGTGCAGCATCAATTTTTCCGTTTTTGTATAATGATGTTTCTGAGAACCATACATCAAATTTAACACGGAAGCTCTCTAAATCTTTTTGAAGTTTTGCTAACTCATATTTCAAACCATATTCACGGTAGAATTCATAGCTTTCTTTTTCATCAGCTTTTGCGTAACGATCGCCAAACTCTTCAGCTAAACGTTTACCGATTCCAATGATATCCGCACCATGGTAACCGTCTTCTGGCATTTCTTTCTCTAAACCTAAAGCTTGCATGTAACGAGCTTCAACAGAAAGAGCTAAGTTATGAATTTGGTTACCAGCATCATTAATATAGTACTCACGAGATACATCGTATCCTGCTTTTGCTAATACGTTACATAAAGTGTCACCTACTGCCGCACCACGTGCATGTCCTAAGTGAAGGTCACCTGTTGGATTCGCAGATACGAACTCAACTTGTACTTTTTCACCTTTACCAGTATTCGTTTCACCGTAAGCTTCACCAGCGTTTACGATTGTTGGAATTAAATCTGTTAAGTAGCTATTATCCATATAGAAGTTAATAAAACCAGGACCAGCGATTTCGATTTTTTCAATAGAAGCTTTTGCTTTATCGAAGTTTGCAACTAGTTCTTCTGCAATCATACGAGGTGCTTTTTTCGCAACGCGTGCAAGTTGCATTGCCATGTTTGTAGAGAAGTCACCATTTGTTTTATCTTTTGGAGATTCTAATACAACGTTTGGAATCTGTTCTTCTGTCGCTAATTCTGCCTTTAATACAGCAGCTTGAATTTCTTCTTTAATCAATCCTTTTACCTGTTCTAAGGAATTCATTATTTTGCCTCCTTCAAATTAATTGTAATTGTATATCTGCCAGCTTCTTGTTCACTTAGAAGCAATGCGTACGTTAAGAAGAGTTGTCCTTTTTTCTTTTCATCCGACCATTTAAAAAGAACGTTATCAGTTTTCGTTTGCAGTGCAAACGTACCAAGTTCACTCGTATACGTACCCGTTGTCCATTCACCTTTCACATGCGTCTGACGCATAGAAATAGCACCTGAACGCATAATGAGAACTTGTTCATCTTGAATTTTAATAATTGTTTTCACTTCGCCTTGTTCGTTCGGCTCCTGGAATGTTACATATGTACCTTGACCTTTTACATAGTATTGACCATTTGCTTCAAAAGCAACGGTTTCCTTCCTCGCCCCTTCACGGATTTCTGTTACGAAATGAACGTGTACCGGCAAGCCTGCAAGTTGTTTCTTCACGTCTTGCACACCTTTCAAATGTTATAGATATTAAATACTACTTATAATAAATCACTTTTCCTATCATATCAAAAAAAGACGCTGTCTGTCTGCTGAAAAATCAGGAAAACTCCATTTCAAAAAATAATTCACTTCTACTTTATTTCATGTGATAAAATATTTTTTAAATCTAAATATTCTTTTAATTCTAGAGGTGAATTCAGTGATACCAACAAAGTTAAAAAAGGGTGATGAAATACGCGTGATTTCACCATCCTGTAGTTTAAGTATTGTTTCAAATGAAAATAGAAAACTTGCTATAAAAAGATTAACTGACATGGGCTTTCAAGTGACATTCTCAAAATATGCCGATGAGATAGATCGATTTGCTTCCTCTTCTATTTCTTCCCGCGTCCAAGACCTCCATGAAGCATTTAGAGACCCTAATGTAAAAGCTATTTTAACTACACTTGGCGGATACAACTCGAATGGTTTATTGAAACATCTCAATTATGATTTAATTCGTGAAAACCCAAAATTTTTCTGTGGTTATTCTGATATTACTGCCTTAAATAATGCAATTTACGCAAAAACGGGTCTCGTTACATATTCAGGTCCCCACTTCTCTTCATTTGGAATGGAAAAAGGACTCCATTACACGGCTGATTACTTTTTACAATGCTTAACCACTAATGAGCCTATTGAAATCATTCCGGCGGAAACTTGGAGCGATGATTCTTGGTATATGGATCAGGAAAATCGAGAATTTATTAAAAATGAAGGGTATGTTCCAATTCAAGAGGGGGAAGTGACAGGAGAAATTATCGGTGGCAATGTGAGCACACTTAATTTACTACAAGGCACACCATATATGCCAAACTTAAAGGGCAAAATTTTATTCCTTGAAGAAGACAGTTTAACAGGAAAATCGACGCTTAAAACTTTTGATCGCTATCTACATTCCCTTATGCAGCAACCTAATTTTGAACATATAACAGGTATTGTAATAGGAAGAATGCAAAAAGAAGCAGAATGTACGATAGCGGATATTCAAGAAATGATTTCTTCAAAACCTGAACTTGCACATATTCCTATCATTGCAAATGCAAATTTTGGACATACAACTCCAATTTTTACTTTTCCAATTGGTGGACATGCCAAAATCATTTCTAACAAAGAAAATACATCTATCACTATTTTAACGCACTAAAAAAGGAGCGAACGATTCGCTCCTTTTATGGTTTTTCTATTTTTTGCAATGCTTTTTGCGGGATTGACTCTTTCGGTATTTCAGCCCATCCTTTTCCTTGCATACCTTTTGCATAAATTTTTATAAAAGCACCTGCATGCAATTCACGATTTACCATTCTTTTAATAATTTGTTGATTTCCGTCCTCTGTATACCCTTTAAATGTATACAAATACTCACCGTCTTTTTTCTCACCTTTATCTACAACCGCATAATAATCTTGTATTTCTTTATTTGAAAAGAAGTTGTCTACAAAAGCATGTACACCTTCTGTTTTTGTGTTTAAATAATACGCTGTTCCCCCTAAAATGATGGCGAATACAGCTAAAACTTTAATTACCAATTTCATACATGCGCCTCCTGTTTGCACTTCTTTCTCACTAGTATTATATCTATACTTTTATTATACGGAAAAGAGCATACTATACTCTATCTAAAAGTCTTACACTTTCCTTACATTATTGTAAGGGATTTTTTCTTACAGCAAGTTCCCAAGAAAAAATTTTTCCGTTTCATACACTTTTATATTATTATTGAATGATACGAATTTTTATCCCGCATTAACGGGCAGTAAGACTCCCACCCCCAAATGCGGTGAATACGTGAAAAGTCGGTGGGAAACAACTGCCCGTAAATGCCCGATTGGTTCAACTAATAATCAGTGGGAAGGGACAAAACACCCACTGATTAAAGTTTCACTTTATTACAAAAATCAAAGGAGACAATTTTCAAATGGCTATCTTGCAAGGTTTAGCACTATTACTTGTTGTACTTTGTCTATTTACACTTTTCAGTTACCGTGCACCTTACGGAATGAAGGCGATGGGCGCTTTAGCTAATGCAGCAATCGCAAGTTTTCTTATTGAAGCATTTCACCGTTATATAGGTGGAGAAATGTTTCATAATGACTTTTTACAATCAGTAGGAGAAGCTTCTGGTAGTATGAGCGGTGTCGCAGCAGCGATTTTAGTCGCATTAGCAATCGGCGTTTCCCCCGTATACGCTGTTTTAATTGGTATCGCTACTAGTGGATTCGGTATTTTACCAGGATTTTTCGCTGGATACGTTTGTGCCTTCGTCGTGAAATTTCTCGAAAAGAAATTACCAGCTGGTGTAGAGTTTTTGGCAATCCTATTTATCGCTGCACCAATCTCACGTGGAATGGCAATGCTTATGGATCCGCTCGTTAACGCAACACTTGGTAAAATCGGTTCTATGATATCAGTTGCAACTACAGAAAGTCCTATCATTATGGGTATTATGCTTGGTGGATTAATAACAGTTATTTCTACCTCTCCACTGAGTTCTATGGCACTAACTGCAATGCTTGGATTAACAGGTTTACCAATGGCAATTGGTAGTCTTGCCGTAGCAGCCTCAGCCCCGATGAACTTTATTTTCTTTAAGCGACTAAAAATTTGCTCAAAGAAAGACACAATCGCTGTAGCGATCGAGCCTTTAACACAAGCCGATGTTGTTTCAGCAAATCCAATTCCAATTTATGCAACAAACTTCGTTGGCGGTGCACTTGCCGGTATTATTACATCGCTATTCCAGCTCGTTAATAATGCGCCAGGAACAGCATCACCAATTCCAGGTCTTCTTGTCCTATTCGGATTTAATGACGTTATAAAAGTAACGCTCGCTGCCGTACTATGCGGAATCGTTACCACTATTGTTGGTTACGTTGGATCAATTGTATTCCGCAAATATCCAATCCGCTCTGCCGATGAAATTCGCGGCATTAATTCGGAAGAGAAAGTTGCATAAGAAAAAGAGTTGTTCTCAAATGATGAGAATAACTCTTTTTTTGTCCAGCTGCAGCGGCTAGAATGATCGGTGGCTTCGCTTCTTCCTTCGAGGCAAAAAGCGCCTCTACGTCTGAAGCTCCATCCCCCTCACATTCTGAGCGAGCCGCTTCTGCTTTTACTTCTATCCAGTTACGCCTCCTAGACCCTTGCGTCTAAGAACCTTCCCTGCCAAAAGGTAAAAAGCACCTTTTGCAGGAAAGAACCTTAGTCACCGGGTCTAAACAGTCGGCTTCACTTTTATTTCACCCAACCTAGCAGCATTTCCCGCACGAATTTGCTTGCTGCGACTGGTGTTTGATCACTATGGTCGTAGACTGGAGCTACTTCTACTAAGTCTGCTCCAACTACATTTATATTTGAATTTGCAATTGCTACGATGGAATCTAATAATTCTTTAGATGTGATACCGCCAGCTTCTAACGTTCCTGTTCCTGGAGCGTGAGCTGGGTCTAATACATCAATGTCGATTGTGACATAGACTGGACGTCCTGCAAGTTTCGGTAATACTTCTTTTAACGGTTCTAATACGTCAAATTTGTATAAGTTCATACCTACTTCTTTCGCCCATTCAAATTCTTCCTTCATTCCAGAACGAATTCCGAAAGAATATACGTTTTCCGGACCAATTAAATCACACACTTTACGAATTGGTGTAGAGTGGGATAAAGGCTCCCCTTCATACGATTCACGTAAATCAGTATGAGCATCCATGTGGATGATTGCTAAATCCGGATATTTTTTTGCCATTGCCTTAAAAATTGGCCAAGACACTAGGTGCTCACCGCCGAGACCTAGTGGAAACTTATCGGCATCTAAAAGTTTTGATACATACTCTTCAATCATGTCTAAGCTGCGTTGTGCGTTTCCGAATGGTAATGGGATATCACCCGCATCAAAATATTTTACCTCTTCTAGTTCACGATCTAAATACGGACTATATTCTTCAAGACCGATTGATACTTCACGAATACGTGCAGGGCCAAAACGAGATCCTGGACGGTAACTTACTGTCCAATCCATAGGCATCCCATAAATAACTACCTTTGACTCTTCAAAACTTGGATGACTTTTAATAAATACTTTACCTGAATAAGCTTCATCAAAACGCATATTCTTTTCCTCCTTATGTGGAACTTAAGGTATCCCAACCTTTCACTATTTCTCAAATTTGGAGCGAATTGCTCCTCTTTCTCGATTTACCGGGGTCTTCTTTTTAACAACAAGAAGACGATTTTCTCTACAGAAGTGTAAGTAGCTAGCATGTTCAAGTCTTCTGGACAAACACCTTAAATGAGCTACTCACACTTTATTTGTTCAAATTCGATTTTCTTACTTAATTAAATCGCCAACAAATTTCGGTAATGCGAATGCTGCGTTGTGTAATTCTTTTGTGTAGTATTTCGTTTCGATTTCGTGGAAACGCTCTTCACTTACTTCTAGTGGATCATGTTTTTTAGATCCGATTGTGAACGTCCAAAGACCACTTGGGTATGTTGGAATATTAGCTGTGTATAAACGAGTAATTGGGAAAATCTCTTTTACATCTTTAAACACAGTCGTAATTAACTCTGGTGTGAACCAAGGGTTGTCCGTTTGCGCAACGAAAATACCGTCTTCTTTTAATGCTTTAGAGATTCCAGCGTAGAAACCTTTCGTAAATAAGTTTACTGCTGGTCCTACTGGCTCAGTAGAATCTACCATAATTACGTCGTATTCATTTTCGCTTTCTGCGATGTGTAGGAAACCGTCTCCTACTTTTACTTCTACACGCTCATTATCTAATGCGCCTGCGATTGATGGTAAGTATTGTTTAGAGTACTCAATTACTTTTCCATCAATTTCAACAAGAGTTGCTTTCTTTACACTTGGGTGTTTTAACACTTCGCGAATAACACCGCCATCGCCGCCGCCAACAACTAATACGTTCTCAGGGTTTGGATGTGTAAATAAAGGTACGTGCGCTACCATTTCGTGATAAACGAACTCGTCCTTTTCTGTTGTCATAACCATGCCATCTAAAATAAGCATGTTTCCGAACTCTTCCGTTTCAACCATATCAAGTTTTTGGAATTCTGTTTGCTCCGTATGTAATGTGCGGTTAATACGCGCCGTAATCCCAAAATGTTTTGTTTGTTTCTCTGTGAACCATAGTTCCATCGTACAATCACGCCTTTCAATGCAAATTTATAATGAGGACATCATTAATGTCCCCTAACAAAAATAAAACAAAACATCCAAAAAGTATAGTTAAAAGTACAAAAATACCGAAAATATATTTTAGTCAGAGGGTTCTAACATATGTGTATAAAGAAAACCCTTTCTTAAGAAAGGGTTTTTGTCTCTAGTTCTACTGGTTTACGAATTGGAATTAGGATCATAATACAACCAACTAACACGACAATTCCCCCAACTAAAAATGGGCTTTGTGGTGAAACTGTGTGCCCGATAACTCCTGATAAAATTGGAGCAATCGCACCACCTAACCAACGAACAAAGTTATAAACACCTGACGTAACAGATCTTTCATAAGGTGAAATATCCATTACATAACTTGTATATAATGCATTGTTTAAACCAGATGCCAATCCTGATAAAACGATAAGAGTAATTTGTAACCACATAATTTTCACAAAGAATAGTGCAATTAAGAAAATCGCAAATACGAGTAAACTACCCTTCAATAATGTTTTTGGTTCATATTTCCCTTCTAGCTTATGTGCTAAAATTGCAGAACCGTAAGCTAACGCTAATCCCCATCCGCAAAATACAAAGCCTAATTGAATAGCTGATAAATGCATAATAAGTGGTGAATATGCTAACACGACAAAAAATCCGTAGTAGTATAGCATCCCTGAAATGGCACCTTGCATAAATGGTTTATACTTCACCAGGTTAAGTAATTCTCCCACGCCAGCAGCCTTACGCTTCACTTTTCGCTCTGGTTCTTTTACAAAAAAGAATACTAAAATAAATGCTAAGAAAATTAAAATACTCGTCGCGAAAAACGGATAACGCCAAGAATGTCCACCTAGTATTCCACCCAATAACGGCCCCCCAGCCATACCTAAACCGATCGCTGCTTCGTATAATCCTACTGCTTCATGAACTTCTTTACTTAATGCTATTAACAGCGTCATTGCTGTCGCAAAAAACATCGCATTTCCTAATCCCCATCCAGCGCGGAAAAGAGATAATTGAGCAATCGTTTGCGATATACCGCATATAAACGCAAATACAGTCACAATCGCAAGACCGATTGTCATCATTCGTTTATCACCAAATCTCGATGCAAATATACCGGCTGGTAACATCATGATTGCCATCGTTAAAATATAAGCGGTAAATAACATTTCAACTTGCCAATGCGTTGCACCAATTTTCTCAGCAATAATCGGCAAGATTGGGTCAACTACCCCTATACCCGAAAAGGCAAGAAAGGTAGCTACCACTGTAATCAATCTCCCTAGTTTTTGTTTGCTCTCCATTTTGATTACTCTCCTTTTGTACTCTCTAAAAATGTTACTGCACGATGTAAACTATCTTCAAGTTCTGCCTTTACACGTTGCATTTGCTCCATTTTTTCGTCTAACGTTTGCACTTGTTTTTCAAGCATATCTTTAATTTCTTGAATCACTTCGCGGTCGCGAGGGTTCTCGCTATTTCTTCTTTGTTCCATTCTTTCTTTTAATGATAAGAAATGTTGCATTTCTTGAAGTGTGATTCCTAGCACTTCTTTCGCTTCTACAATTCTTTTAATTCTCGCAATATCCTCATCCGTATACAGACGAATATTCCCCTCACTACGTTCCGGGGGATGAATTAAACCAATTTCCTCATAATAACGAAGTGTACGTTTTGTTAAACCAACTTGTTTTGTTACTTCATCAATTTTATACATGTTTATTCCTCCCTTCACTCAATTATTACATTTTACGTTAACGTTAACTTTTGTGCAACTGTTAGACTTTTGTAAATGTTTGTCATATTCAATTGTATTTTTCCTAAAGCAGTTTCATAATGAAAGAAAAGAGATAATAAGGAGATTTTCACATGAGTAAACCACTTATTTTCGCTCATCGCGGAGTAAAAGGAACACATCCCGAAAATACGATGATTGCCTTCCAAGAAGCTGAACGCATTGGCGCTCACGGAATTGAACTCGATGTCCATCTATCAAAAGATGGTGAACTTGTCGTAATTCACGATGAAACCGTCGATCGTACAACAACTGGCGTTGGACTTGTTTCGGAAAAAACGGTAGAGGAACTACAATCATTAGACGCCGGTAGCTATAAAGACCCTTCTTTCCATGAAGCAAAAATCCCAACGTTGCGCGAGGTTTTCATTTGGCTTTCCACAACGAACTTACAACTAAATATTGAATTAAAGACAGATGTTATTCATTACCCAAATATTGAGGAAAAAGCTGTTGCACTTGTGCGTGAATATCATCTTTCTAATCAAATTGTATTTTCATCATTTAACCATGACTCTGTTTCATTATTAGCAGAAATTGCTCCTGAAATCCCAAGAGCAATTTTATATGATACACCGATTGCTGATCCAATTGCCGAAGCAAAACAGAGAAAAGCAAGTGGGTTACATCCAAACTTCCAGCTATTAACGAAAGAATTTGTGCATTTAGCACAAGAGCAAGGATATGTTTTCCGTCCATATACAATTAACGAATACAAAGATTTACAAACTATGATTGATTATGGTGTAGATGTCATCATTACCGATTGGCCAGCACGTGCCTTTGAGCTCCTTTCTTAATGGAAGGGGCTTTTTATTTTCGAAATTTCATTGTTTAAAATAAACGAAAACCCTCAATACTAATACAATAACGCTTGTATTAATGAGGGGCTGAAAAAAGATGGATCAAACTATGAATCCAAAACTTAAAAAATATAAACGTCTTTTCTTCACCGCAATGTTTTCTTGCGTCCTTTTCTTCGTTTTTTCTTTTTTTGTTATTATTATAGTTGCAAAAATTATGGGACCTCCTCCTGTTGCGGTCCCGCAAACAAGCGTCTTTTACGCAAACGATGATACTGTTATTGGACAAAGTAACGAAATTCAAAAACGTTACAATGTCTCTCTTAATGAAATTTCACCTTATGTAAAAGAAGCGACTCTTTCTATTGAAGATCAAAGATTTTATAAGCATCACGGCTTCGATGTGAAACGGATTGCAGGTGCAATTGTTGCTGATTTAAAAGCGATGGCAAAGGTACAAGGAGCTAGTACAATTACACAACAATACGCGCGTAATCTGTATTTAGATCATGATAAAACGTGGAAACGGAAATTATTAGAGGCAATGTACACTGTCCGCCTTGAAGTAAACTATAATAAAAATCATATTTTAGAAGGATATTTAAATACAATTTATTACGGACATGGCGCTTATGGAATCGAAGCTGCGTCCCGTCTATATTTCGATAAAACAGCAAAAGATTTAACATTAGCAGAAGCTAGTATGCTCGCAGGTATCCCGAAAGGGCCAAGTGTCTATTCTCCCTTTTTGAAAGAAGATCGTGCTAAAGGGCGACAAGCTCTCATATTAGATGAAATGGTAGAACAAGGATATATTACGAAGCAACAAGCAGCCTTAGCGAAGAAAGAGCCACTAACTTTTGCCTCATTAGATACGAAAAAAGTAGCAGAAGTCGCACCATATTTCCAAGATGCTGTACAAGCTTCGCTTCTTCGTGATGTTGGATTAGACGAACAAGCTTTACAACGAGGTGGCTTGCGAATTTATACAACGCTAGACCCTAAACTACAAGCTGTAGCAGAACAGGCTGTAAAAGATCATATACCTGACACAACAAACATACAAACGGCTCTCGTCTCTATGAATCCAACGACAGGTGAAGTGGCTGCTCTTGTTGGCGGAACTGATTATACTACGAGTCAATTTAACAGGACTACACAAGCCATTCGTCAGCCTGGTTCTACATTTAAGCCATTTCTATATTATGCGGCATTAGAACGAGGATTCACGCCTGCTACGCGCTTAAAAAGCGAATATACTGTATTTACTTTAGGTGACGGCGTTTCAAAGTATAAACCGAAGAACTATAAAGATTATTATGCAGATGATTTCGTAACGATGGCACAAGCTCTCGCAGTCTCTGATAACATATATGCTGTAAAAACGAATTTGTTTTTAGGAGATGACGCACTCGCAAAAACAGCGAAACAATTTGGAATTACAAGTGCATTAAAGGATGTGCCTTCTCTAGCTCTCGGTACATCACCAGTAAAACCAATTGAAATGGTTAACGCTTATAGCATGTTCGCAAACGGTGGAAAAGAAGTAAAACCTACTTTCATTCGCCGCATTATGGATCATGAAGGAAATATATTATATGATGCTCATTTAGAGAGTAAACAAGTTCTCGACAAGAGCAAAGCGTTTGTAATGCAAGAAATGATGACTGGTATGTTTAATAAGAAACTAAGCAGTTATGCCGCTGTAACTGGCCAATCGATGTTATCAAAATTATCAAGAACATATGCCGGAAAATCTGGTTCTACTGAAACGGATAGTTGGATGATCGGATTTACTCCGCAAATCGTAACAGGCGTATGGGTCGGATATGACCAACCTAAATCTATTTCAAACGTAGCAGAACAAGGATATGCGAAGAAAATATGGACTGATACGATGGAGAAAGGCTTAGAAGGACAGCCCAAAAAAGAATTTAAACAACCAGGTGACGTCGTAGCGATTAATATCAACCCAGAGAACGGTAAAATTGCTACAAAAAATTGTCCTATTTCTGTAAAAATGTACTTCGCTAAAGGTACCGAACCGACTGAATATTGTATGGATCACGTCGATGATAAAGAAGAATTTGAAAAAACGACTGAAGAAAAGAAAAAAACAAGTTGGTGGAAAAAATATCTTCCTTGGTAATAAAAATAGCTGACGGGCATCCGTCAGCTATTTTTTATTCGCTTAATAATGCACGGCGCAATTCTTCACTAGATTCGTTCCAAATCACTTCATTATGTTCTTTCAAGAACGTACCAAGTACTTTTTTAGATGATTCATCCATATGTTCAACCATAATGTGACGCTTCATTGATTTATCCATTTTGTTTACGTGTTCTGGAAGTGATTTATATCCGCGGCGAATTTCACGGTCTACTGTCATTTCACAAGCTGTTACACCTGCGTAATAAGCACCAGTTGCAGTTCTTTCAATCGTTACCCAAACAAGCCAAAATGGTTTTCCGTTTGGAACTTCATCTTTATTTGTTAAAAACTTAATACCTTTTTCTACTGTACTACGCGCATGCATCGCACCGATATCAACGAATGCAGTTTTCTCTAGTACATCAACAAATACAGGTGAAATGTTTTCTAGGCTTAATGCCCCAACACCAAATCCACCATGTCCATCTGTTGAATCATTTTTCACGATATTAAAACCGATTTTTTTCTTTTTCTCTGTCATATGTAAAATCCTCCTCACTTAAAAATTATAAAAGGCCAAAAATAGGCGCAATGATACTTTGTAAAAACATTAATACATGCGGAATAACTACCTGGAAAATAGGTTGAATTGTGTAATTACTAAGCGGTGTAATAACGAGAATTAATAACGCAATCGCTCCATATTTTTCATACTGTGTCATTTTCGCGCGAATATTTGCTGGCGCTAAATCTTCCACTACACGATACCCATCAAGTGGCGGGATCGGTAATAAATTAAATACAAGTAAAACAATATTTAACATAATAAAGAGCTCAAAAAACTTTCCTAATGTTTCAGCTACTGCAACTGGAACTGCATCTAACACTCCAAATACTGCTAAGCTATACAAAATAATTAAACCAATTGCACTTAAAATTAAGTTACTAATCGGCCCTGCAATTGAAACTAATATGCCTGCAAGACGCGGTCTTTTAAAGTTATATGGGTTAACAGGAACCGGTCTTGCCCAACCGAATCCAAGAATTAATACTGCAATCAAACCGATAGGGTCTAAATGAGCCATCGGCGATAACGTTAAACGCCCTTGTCTCTTTGCTGTATCGTCCCCAAATTTATATGCAACATATGCATGTGCAAATTCATGAACGGATAATGCAATAATAATCGCCATTGCTACCAACGGAATTTCGTGCAATGGATATCTAAATAACTGATCCATACTTCATCTCCTCTTCCATATGTCAAAAAAAGAAATTATTTGTTTTTTCGATTGTTCTTCCCCATAATCCGCTATAATAAGAGTGTAACTTACATAAAAGGAGCGATTGTACATGCCATACGTAACAGTGAAAATGCTAGAAGGACGCACAGAGGAACAAAAGAAAGCTCTTGCTGAGAAAGTAACAGCAGCAGTAAGCGAAACAACTGGTGCTCCTGAAGAAAACATCGTTGTCTTCATCGAAGAAATGTCTAAAAACCATTATGCAGTTGGCGGAAAACGCTTAAGCGACAAATAATTTCAAGTTTTTTCATAAGAAGCAGCCATTAGCTGCTTCTTATTTTTTTCCTTCTAACAACTCGATAATTCTCTCTTTATATTTTCCTTTTCTTCCATCTTCATAGATTAAATCATGCGGATAGAATAATTTTTGATCCGTTCTCTTCTTACCTGTAATCGCCTCAACAATATCTGATTCACGTGAAAGCTCTCTAAGCTCTCCATTTGGCATAAGCAGTAAGATTGGCAGACGTTCTTCTTCTTCTCCTGCACGATAAAAGTCGTACGGTAAGTCTGATGTTGAATCAACTACTAAATAATACTCCGGATCAAGTCCAATTTTTTTAAATAAGCTACTTAATTCCATCCAATTATCTAAGCCATGCTTATCTGTAAACTCTACATATTTAAATAGATTTCGATTCATAAAACGTCGGCATAAATCGCTTAAAATTGGATCTTCTTCGTCTTGCCATACTTGGAAGTAATAATACATAACGTTCTCGTCTAACTTTAAATAATCCTCTACTGTTACTTCTTCTTCAAATAAAGAATAGAAATGAACCGGATGATTTTTAAATGTATAATACTTCTCATGCAATGCTTTAGCACGGTGTAAAATCTTCGTTAAAATAACTTCAGCACTTCGCGTTACCGGATGGAAATATACTTGCCAGTACATTTGATAACGACTCATAATATAATGCTCAACAGCATGCATACCACTATTTTTAATAACTACTTGATTCCCGTACGGACGCATTACACGTAATATACGTTCCATATCGAAGTTTCCGTACTTTACGCCTGTGAAATAAGCATCTCTTAATAAATAATCCATACGATCCGCATCAATTTGGCTTGAAATCATACTAATCGCTAATTTATTAGTAGACGTTTTTGCAATTACATCTGCTACCTTTTGTGGAAACTCCTTATCAACACGACTTAATACATCATTAATCTCCGTATCGCCCACAATAATCTTTTGCGTAAATTTCTCATGATCTAATGAAAATACTTTTTCAAACGAGTGAGAAAATGGGCCGTGGCCGACATCATGAAGTAATGCCGCACATAAACATAACAATCTATCTTCAGCATTCCAATTTGGTCTGCCATCAAACACATCATCAATCATACGACGAATAATTTCGTATACACCTAACGAATGAGTAAAGCGACTATGCTCTGCACCGTGAAATGTAAAAAATGTCGTTCCAAGCTGCTTAATACGGCGCAAACGTTGAAATTCTTTCGTTCCGATTAAATCCCAAATAACACGATCACGCACGTGCACATATTTATGTACTGGGTCTTTAAACACTTTTGTTTCGCTGAGTTTGTCGTTTAAATATACCACTTTCCGACATCCCCCTTTCTTTACTACATTCTTACTTTATATTATAAACGAAATGAGAAACAGAAAGAAATGAAAGACTGTATTAATTCCCTTTATAAAAAGAAAAAATCACCTTTACCGAAGTAAAAGTGATTTCTTTTATACATTATTTCCCTAAAACGAACTCAGCAACTTCGTCTAAGATCATATCTTTCCCTAATGGGAAGTAACCTTTGTTTAAGTCTTCATTTTTAATTGTAAATACATGGTTGTTTTTAACAGCGTTCATATTTTTCCAAATTGATTCTTCTTGGAATTCTTTTAAGCGCTGAGAACCGTCACCAGTTGTAAATACGAATAAGTAATCTGGGTTGTAATCGATTAAAGCTTCTTTTTGTACTTGCACTAACGGTTTATCAGTTGGTGTACCTTTAACTGCTGGTAGTTTTAAATCATTAAAGATTACGCTACCGTAACCGTAGTCACCGTATACGCGGAAAGCATTTGGATATGCAGCCATTTTCATAAATGTTGCTTCACCAGTTTTAGCGACGATTTTGTCATGTAATTTGCTTGCTTTTTCATCATACTTTTTGAACCATTCTTTTGTTTCTTTTTCTTTACCGAAGATTTGACCTACTTCTTCGAATTTTGGACGCCATTGATCTAATGGAGTGTTTAACATAACTGTTGGTGCAATTTTAGATAATTGATCATAAATCTTTTCTTGACGATTATTTACAAGAATTAAATCTGGTTTTGCAGCAGCTACTGCTTCGATGTTAATTTTATCGCCCCAAGCAGAACCAACTGGTTTAACGTCTTTTAGTTTCTTTTCAATATGTGCATCAATTTTTTCTTGAGATGTATTAGCAGTAATAACCGGTTTCATACCGAAAATTAATAATTCTTCTGTTGAACCACTAAGGTCAGCAATTTTTTTGGGGTTTGCAGGAATTTTAATTTCCCCTTTTGCATGTTTTACAGTGCGCTCTTCAGTCTTTGCATCTGCTTTCTTTTCTTCTTCTTTGTTAGAACAAGCTGCAAATAGTACAGAAGTTACAACTAATACCATTGCTAATAGTGCCATTTTAAAATTCTTCATGTTCCCACTCCTTCTAGCTGTATTTATCTTATAAGTTGCAATGAACTATAAGAAACGAAGATAACAATTAATCAATATATTTTTATTAATTGTTGTTAATAACCCATTCTAAAGGGCGTTCAACTTCCCATTCTTATACAAGAAGCTCAACGTCCATTAGAAGTCCCCCCTCTTCACGAGGGGGTTCTACTTATGCTTTTTTACGCAATTGATTACTAATCATCGCTAAATCATATGTTAAACAAATTGGCTTACAGTTTACTGGACATGGAACGATTTGAGCTTCAATCTCAAATACGTTACGAAGTGTTTCACTTGTCATAACTTCATCTGGCGTTCCTTGTTTCATTAACTTACCTGCTTTTAATGCAATCATATGATCTGAGAAACGAGAAGCGTGGTTTAAGTCATGGATAACCATAACGATCGTTCTACCTTCTTCTTCATTTAATTTTTTCAATAAGTTTAATACTTCTAATTGATGAGCCATATCTAAGTACGTTGTTGGTTCATCTAATACAAGTAATTCTGTTCCTTGCGCAAGAGCCATTGCAATCCACACACGTTGACGTTGACCACCTGATAGTGCTTCTGCTGGACGATTCGCAAATTCTTTCATTCCTGTCACTTCAAGTGCCCAGTTAATGTAGCGATAATCCTCTTCTTTCAACGTGCCAAACCCTTTTTGATGAGGGAATCTTCCGTATGACACAAGCTCAAATACAGTAAGACCCGTTGGTACTTCTGCAGTTTGTGGTAAAATCGCCATTTTCTTTGCAATTTCTTTCGTTGGCTGTTTCTCAATTGCTTTTCCGTCAAGATAAACAGTACCTTGCTTTGCCTTCAAAATACGAGACGCCGTTTTTAATAATGTGGACTTCCCACAACCATTTGGTCCAATAATTGTTGTAATTTTCCCTTCCGGAATTTCAACTGTTAATCCATCAATAATTAAACCTTCATTATAGCCAACAGATACCGCATCTACCGCTAAAGTTGCCATACGAAAAGCCTCCCTTTATTTTGTCCTCATAAGTAAATAAATGAAATACGGTGCACCAATTACAGAAATAACAAGACCGACTGGTATTTCTGAAGTTGTTAGTACACTTCTTGAAATTACGTCTGCGAATAAAAGTAAAAACGTTCCTATTAGCGCAGCTGTGGGCAACATAATTTGATGCTTACCACCAACAAGACGCCTTGCTAAATGCGGGGCCATTAAACCGATAAAGCCAATTCCGCCGGCAACAGCAACAGATGCACCTGCTAAACAAACTGCAATAAATAATAATTTACGTCTTTCTTTTTCTACGTTTACACCAAGGCCAACTGCTGTAGAATCGCCTAGGTTCATTACATTTAATATGTGTGCTTTACTTATAGCAAGAGGTAAGAAAATAACCATCCATGGAAGTACACTTAATACAAATTTCCAATCTGTACCCCACAGACTTCCCGCCAGCCAAATCGTAGCAAAACGAAAATCGTTAGATGTCATCTTCATAGAGAAAATTAAACTAACAGCTCCAAATCCAGCTGCAACGGCAATACCGACAAGTATTAATCGAGTCGATGAAACGCCGTCTTTCCATGCTAGTAAATAAATAATTACCGCTGCTAATATCGCTCCAACTAGTGCGAAAAATGGAAGAATGAATACAGATAAAAATGTACCAGTCCCTACTTTCCCGAAGAAGAAGTAGACGAATATAACAACTGTTAATCCCGCTCCAGCATTAATCCCTATAATACCTGGATCAGCAAGCGGATTTCTTGATAAACCTTGCAAAATCGCACCTGACATAGCTAAAGCAGATCCGACTAGTATAGCAATTACCATACGCGGCATACGGAATTCAAATAAAATAACAGACTGATCTTCAGCCCCTAGTCCAACCAATGACTTTAATACGTCCATTGGGGGTATTTTAAAAGTTCCTGTATTTAAACTAATAAGAAATATAGAAACGATTAGTCCTACTAAAATCGTTAATATAGAAATGTTCTTTTTTGTTAAGACACTCGTCCTCACATCTTTCCTCTCCCTTCATTACGTGCTAAGTAGAGGAAGAATGGAACCCCAATTAGCGCTGTAATTGCTCCAATTGGCGTTTCAAATGGCGGGTTAATAACGCGAGATAACATATCTGCACATTCAATTAACAGCCCGCCTAAGACCGCAGAACATGGAATAACCCATCTATAGTCCGAGCCTACAAGGAAACGAGTCATATGCGGGATTACAAGACCAACAAACCCTACTGATCCTGCCATGGAAACTGCGGAACCCGTTAAAACAAGAACAAGTACTGTTCCGATAAATTTAATTAATGTCGTATTTTGACCAAGTCCAATTGCAATTTCTTCACCGAAGCTCAAAATTGTAATATATCTCGACATCATAATTGCGATAAAAAGGCAAACAAGGCCAATTGGCACTAACATATTAATACTTTGCCATTTCACTCCAGCAACTCCGCCTGCATTCCACATGCTCACCTCTTGGGCAAGATTGAAATACAATGCGATTCCAGATGAAATTGCCCCTAATAAAGCACTAATAGCTGCACCTGCTAAAGCTAATTTCACAGGTGTTAATCCACCTGGTGAAGAAGACCCAATTCCATATACAATGCTTGCACCAAACGCAGCTCCAATAAAAGATGCGATAACAAACAGTAAATAAGGTGAATTAGGGAAAAATGCATACATAATTGCAATTCCAAATACAGCCCCATCTGTAATCCCCATTAACGATGGTGAAGCAAGTGGATTTCTCGTCATACCTTGCATAATTGCTCCTGATACCGCTAAAAAGGCACCTGCAACTACGCCCCCTATTGCTCTAGGCATGCGAAGCTCTTGAATTACATTATGATGTGTAATAGATCCATCAAACTGAAATACAGCTTGCCATACAGTCTTTAAACTAATATCTGCAGCCCCAAAAGAAATAGAAACTGCCATGCTTAAAGCTAACAAAATTGTACCCGCTACTAAAATAATAGAAGCGATGAGCGGTCTGCTCTTAATCTCTTTAACATTCTCTTCTTGCTGTTCTATACTGCTTGCGCTCGCTTCCATCCCTCAACCATCCTAACCAACAACATATATTTATTAAAATGAAATTTATTCTCAAATAGTAATAAAAAAATTAGGTGAATTGTTATTTTCCTGATAATGATTCTCAGAATCAGACACTTCTATTCTACCTATCGCTTTAAAAGACTGTCAACCATTATTTTGAAATATAAATTTATATAAATTGGAACTTTAATACAAAAGTTATGTCCATCCTTTAGAAAACGTTCGGCCACACAATAGTACTTTCGCAGAATAAATCGTTCCTCATTATGGGCATAAAAAAAGAAGAGTAATCTTTTCACTCTTCTTTTTCTTACTTATTTAACTTTGCTTCAATTTTTACGATTAACTCATCTTCCGTTGGAGCCGCAACTGGACGGTTATTTACAAATGCGAATGATTTTTTACGACCAGGACCACAGTAAGACTGACATCCAACTTCAATCGTTGCACATGAATCTACTTTTTTTAACTTCGGAACTAACGTTTTAACGTTCGTTGCCTGACAGTCATCGCACACGCGAAATTCGTTTCCCATTATATAACACTTCCTCTATTTTAAACTTTTCTCAAGTACGTTTAAAAATAAACACTAAATGGTATTTTACCGCTCTTTGAAGCTCGTTGCAAGTTTCCCTACAAAGCCTATTCTCTACATAATGCTACATATTTATATGCTCTCCTACAGAAGCGCTCACCATTCATGGGAAAATTTTTACCTTTCATCGAAATCTACCATATTTTTAAAAGCTTTGTATAAAAGTTTATTTTTTTGCCCATTATAAAAATAGGAAGTTCATAAAAAGAAAGGGAGTTGAATCTATGAAAGTAAGACAAGATGCTTGGACAGATGAGGATGATTTATTACTTGCTGAAACAGTACTTCGTCATGTTCGAGAAGGAAGTACGCAATTAAATGCATTTGAGGAAGTAGGAGATCAGTTAAATCGTACATCTGCTGCTTGTGGTTTCCGCTGGAATGCTGTCGTTCGCTATAGCTATGAACAAGCTCTTCAACTAGCAAAAAAACATCGTAAAGATAAAATGCGTGCTGCAAGCGGTGAACAAGCGAAAAAACGTTTACTTTATACACCACCAGCTTCAGATTCGGTAACTGATTATGAAGAATTAATACAAGAAGAATCAATCGTACAATATAAAGAAGCTATTCCATATCAAGAATCTACTGCTCCTGCTGCAAGAAGCTCTATGACAATGCAAGATGTTATTTATTTTTTACAAACAGTCGGATCTTCAAATATAAAAGTGACAGCTCTTGAAAACGAGAATACGAGATTGAAACAAGAAGTTAAAGCACAAATCCTTCGGAATGAGGAACTAGAAAAGAAACTAGAAAAGTTAGAAAAGCAATCTCATACTGTACAAGAAGATTACGAAACACTTATGAACATTATGAACCGAGCTCGTAAATTGGCAGTCATGGATGACGAAGAACGTTCTCAAACATCTTTCCGAATGGACCGAAACGGTAATTTAGAAAAAATTGCAGAATAAAAAGGATGCATGTAATGCATCCTTTTTATTATTTCACCTCTAAGCTCCCCCTTTATATGTGAGAAAACTCCATTCTTCATTTTTTGCTATAATAGAGATTGTCATTTTAAAGATAAGGGGTTAGTTATATGAGCAATTCCCGTTCCATTTTATCTCAGCCAGAGTGGCGCATTGTAGATCAGTCTAGTTTGGGACCAACATTCCATGCACTTCAGTCATTCGCAATGGATGACACATTATGCACAAGCATTGGAAATGGCAAGTCAGCCGCAACAATGCGTTCTTGGGTTCATCACAATACAATTGTCCTTGGCATTCAAGATTCACGCCTTCCGCATTTAGAAGAAGGTATTTCTTTTTTAAAACAACACAATTTCAATGTTATTGTTCGTAATTCTGGCGGGCTTGCAGTCGTGCTTGATGAAGGTGTTTTAAACGTATCACTTTTATTCCAAGAAACAGAAAAAGGTATCGATATTGATCTTGGATACGATACGATGTGGCATTTAATTAAGGAAATGTTAAAGGATTACAACGTTACTATCGAGGCAAAAGAAATTGTTGGCTCTTACTGTCCTGGTAGTTATGACTTAAGTATTCGCGATCAAAAATTCGCTGGTATTTCACAACGTCGTATTCGCGGCGGTGTCGCTGTCCAAATTTATCTCTGTGCTACCGGAAGTGGCTCTGAGCGTGCCGCACTCGTTCGTGATTTCTACAACCTAGCAATTCAAGGAGAAGAAACACGCTTTACGTACCCTGAAATTGTACCAAGTACGATGGCCTCACTCTCAGAATTACTTGGCGAAACCATTACAGTACAAGATTTAATGATGCGTCTTTTAAAAACATTACAGCAATTCGCTCCGAAGTTAACACCATCTCAATTAACAATAGATGAGATTCCTTTATATGAGACGAATTTACAACGTATTATTGATCGTAATAATAAAGCACTTGGCTTAGAAAAATAAAAATGACCACCCTAAGGGTGGTCATTTTCCATACTAATTCATTTTAGAATTAAAGTGCTTGAGCTGCTGTAATTAAAGCTAACTTGTACACTTCTTCTTCGTTACATCCACGAGACAGATCATTTACAGGCATGTTTAAGCCTTGTAAGATTGGTCCTACTGCTTCGAAGTTACCTAAACGTTGAGCGATTTTGTAGCCGATATTACCAGCTTCTAAGCTTGGGAATACGAATACGTTAGCATCACCTTTAATTGTAGAACCTGGAGCTTTTTTCTCAGCTACAGATGGTACGAATGCAGCATCGAATTGGAATTCTCCATCTAAAGTTAACTCAGGAGCCATTTCTTTTGCAATGCGAGTTGCTTCTACAACTTTTTCTGTTTCTGGAGATTTCGCAGAACCTTTTGTAGAGAAGCTTAACATAGCAACGCGTGGATCAATGCCGAATAACTCAGCAGTTTTCGCACTTTCGATACCGATTTCAGCTAAATCTTGGCTGTTTGGTGCAATGTTAATTGCGCAATCAGCAAATACATATTTCTCTTCTTCACGTACCATGATGAATACGCCAGAAGTTTTTGTAACGCCTGGTTTTGTTTTAATAATTTGAAGTGCTGGACGAACTGTATCAGCTGTAGAGTGAGCTGCACCACTTACTAAACCGTGTGCTTTGCCCATGTATACAAGCATTGTACCAAAATAGTTTTCGTCTTTAAGAATTTTGCGAGCGTCTTCTTCTGTTGCTTTACCTTTACGGCGTTCAACGAAAGATGCTACCATTGCATCCATTTCTTCGTATGTAGCTGGGTCGTAAATATCAACGCCTGCTAATGTTAAATTCATGCTAGCAGCTTTTGCGCTAATTTCTTCCTTATTACCAACTAAGATTGGTTTTACTAACTCTTCTTTCGCTAAACGCTCTGCAGCGCCTAAAATTCTTTCATCAGTTCCTTCAGGAAGTACGATAGAAATGCCTTTTCCTTGAACTTTTTCTTTTACTGTTGTAAATAAGTTGCTCACGAATAAACCCTCCTACATATGTTAAAAAAACTCTATCTTTAAGAATACTGCTTTTCTTCTATATTTTAAACTTATAGCTCCCAAAAAATAGATAAAATAAAAATGATTATATTTTCATAAAATTCAGCCGTTAAATTCACCTTACTTAAACCCTTAAATGTGACAATTTTATGCGCCAAGGTTTTATATAGATGATTTTAAAACTATATATGCTATAGTTAACGTGTAAAACTATCATTAACTGAGGTGAATAGAATGAGTGAAGCAACAACAACGTTAGATGGCTGGTATTGTTTACATGATTTACGTTCTATTGATTGGGCTGCATGGAAAACATTATCTAGCGACGAACGCGGACAAGCAGTGTCTGAATTTTTAAATGTCGTTGAAAAATGGAACGAAGTAGCTACTGCGAAAAAAGGTAGTCACGCAATGTATACAGTTGTTGGTCAAAAAGCTGATATTATGCTTATGATTTTACGTCCAACAATGGAAGAGTTAAATGAAATTGAGACAGAATTGAATAAAACAACTTTAGCTGAATATATGGTTCCTGCATATTCTTACGTATCTGTTGTTGAATTAAGCAACTATCTTCCAGCTGATGAGGATCCATACCAAAACCCACAAATTTTAGCTCGCTTATATCCTGAATTGCCGAAAGCAAATCATATTTGCTTCTATCCAATGGATAAGCGTCGCCAAGGTAATGACAACTGGTACATGCTTCCTATGGAAGAGCGTAAAAAAATGATGTACAGTCATAGTAAAATTGGTCGTCAATACGCAGGTAAAGTACGCCAAGTGATTTCAGGATCTGTTGGATTCGACGATTTCGAATGGGGCGTAACATTATTTGCTGACGATGTTCTTCAATTTAAAAAACTTATATATGAAATGCGCTTCGATGAAGTAAGTGCTCGTTATGGTGAATTTGGAACATTCTTCGTTGGAAACATTTTACCGGACGAAAAAGTAGAGAAATTTTTACACATATAAATGGTGAAAAGGGACGAAATTCGTTCCTTTTTTTATTTCCCTCTATATTTCTCCTCAAAAAACTCCTTTTTCCCGCAAATTCGAACAAAAATCGACAAATTCCTTACAAAATTGTAACTTTTCTATATCCAAATTCATGCTAAAATGATACGAGCTATATGCTAAATAACGATGCGAAGGTGATAATCTATATGAAAAAAATCTTGTCTATTTTACTATTGCTTGTATTTTCAATTTCTTCCTTAGGAGTAACAACATCCCATGCGGAAGAAAAAATACATATTGAGGCTGCTGCTGCACTTTTATTTGATGCAGATACAGGAAAAATACTCCACGAGCAAAATCCAGATGAATTGCTAGCTATTGCTAGTATGTCAAAATTAATTGTTGTTTACGCTGTTTTAGAAGCAATTAAAGAAGGAAAAATCACTTGGGATACGAAAGTAAATATTTCTGATTACGCTTATGAAGTCTCTCGTAATAATGAATTCTCTAATGTACCGTTCGAAAAAGGACGTCAATATACTGTAAGAGAATTATATCATTCTATTGTTATATTCTCTGCAAATGGATCTAGTATTGCTTTAGCAGAACTTCTTGCAGGAAGTGAGAAAAACTTCTTAAATCTTGCAAATGAACATGCAAAAAAGCTAGGGTTAAAGAAATATAAATTTGTAAACTCTACCGGGTTAAATAATGCTGATTTAAAAGGAAAACATCCTGAAGGAACCGATCCGACTGGAGAAAACTCCATGTCAGCTCGCGATATGGGTATTCTCGCAAAAACGATTATTACAAAGTATCCAGAAATGCTAGAGGATACAAAACAAAGATTTAGAAACTTCCCAGACAATCATCCAAAACCAATTCGTATGGAAAACTGGAACTGGATGTTACCAGGCGCTGCCTTCTCTTATGATGGAACGGATGGTTTAAAAACTGGTAGTTCTGATACCGCTGGATATGGATTCACTATTACAGCGAAACGTGGTGATGTACGTCTTATCTCGGTTATTATTAAAACAAAATCAATGGATGAACGCTTCACAGAATCTCGTGAATTAATCGAATATGGATTTAATAACTTTGAAAAACAAAAACTAAAAGTTAATAAAAACAATACAATCTCTGTAGTAAAAGGGAAAGAAGATCAAGTAACTGTTGCACCAGAAAAAGAAATAACAGTAATTGCGAAAAAAGGTAGCAAAGATCCTTATAAAATTGGGACTGAATTAGATAAATCTCTTGCTGAAGATGGACATTTAGTTGCTCCTATTAAGAAAGATGCCAAAGTAGGCTCAATTACTTTAGAATCAACTGATAAATATGGTTTCTTAGATGGTAATAAAAATATGAAAGTTACTGCAAAAACGACCGAAGAAGTTGAAAAAGCAAATTGGTTTGTGTTAACAATGCGCTCTATTGGAGATTTCTTCTCAAACTTATGGTCTAAAGTATTTTAATAATGAAAAGCTAGCTCACGCTAGCTTTTTTTATTTTCCGCTCTCAATGTAAAACTTCGTTTGGTTGTCATATCTGAGTCCTTTTCCTCATACGTATGAACTAGTAATTGTTCCACACTTCATCTAGAAATAAACCTCTTTCCAGCAGGTATTACAAAAAGAGAGGTGACACATAATGGGTGTTATTGCTTATAACGAAGAAGATGTAAAGTTGTTAGCTAGACTGATGCGTGCTGAAGCCGAAGGAGAAGGGCAGCAGGGGATGTTAATGGTCGGAAACGTTGGGGTAAATCGTGTCCGTGGAAATTGTTTAGATTTTAAAAAGGTTCGCAATTTACGTCAAATGGTTTATCAAAATCCTGGCGGTTTTGAAGCAACGCAAAAAGGATATTTTTATCAACGAGCGAGAGAGCAAGATATCGCTTTGGCGAGACGTACGATTCAAGGGCAACGTTTTTGGCCTGCCAATTTTGCCTTATGGTTTTTCAGACCTGAAGGTCCTTGTCCGCCAACTTGGTATAACCAACAAAACTCCGGCCGCTTCAAAAAGCACTGCTTCTTCCAACCATCTGGTGAAGACTGTCCTAGCGTATATTAAGAGATGAAAATGAGGAGGGATTTTTGAATGGCACAGCAACAAAATCCGTACTATGGAACAGGTTTTTATCAACCATCTGGAACTTATGTACAACCGCAACAAATGACTCAACAACAGCAGCAAGCGATGCAACAACAAACAGCTCAAGCTGCGCAAGCTCAATATGCAATTTCTCAAGGCATGTTACCTCTAGAGCAATCATATATTGAAAATATCCTTCGTTTAAACAAAGGTAAGCAAGCTACGGTTGTAATGACTTATGAACGTGGCAGTTCCCTTGGTACACAATCTTATACAGGTATTATTGAAGCAGCTGGCCGTGATCACATCGTTATTAGTGAACCGCAGTCAGGGAAGCGTTATTTACTACTAATGATTTACTTAGATTATGTAGAATTTCCAGAAGAAATTGCATATTTACCTAGTCAACAAGCAACTTATACTCCAAGACCATAAAAAAAGCTGGCAAATGCCAGCTTTTGTTTTTTATAATCCTTTTACAACTGCAGTCCCTACTAGAATCCACGCCACAATAAACGCTACACCACCAAGAGGTGTAATTGGACCAAAGAACTTAATGCCTGTCGTACTTAATGCATACAAACTACCTGAGAACATAATAATCCCAGCTACCATTAGCCAACCAGCAGTAGTTAAAAGTGATGATTGAACCTTATCCATCAATAAAGCAACTACGAATAGTCCACCTGCATGAAACATTTGATATGTAACGCCTGTTTTCCAAACTTCTAACATTTTTGCAGAAATTTTATTTTCTAAACCGTGTGCTCCAAAGGCCCCTAACGCAACAGATAGCCCCGCTGCAATACAGCCTAGTAAAAAGAAAATTTTCATCTTAATTCCCCTTTTTTACCTCTATCATAAGCAATTTTTTCATATAAGCCAAACGATTTAATTCTTAAAAATCAAATAAAGAATTACCATTTGCACCTTCTTCTTTAATATACACAGGTTCTCCAGAAACTGGCATAACTGGTTGAACTGTCGTTATAGGCTGCGCTCCAATTACTTGCGATTGAATTTGCGGTTCCCTATACGTAGAAGATTCAACTTGTTCATCTAATAGTAAATCGCATAAAGCACGCACAACTAATAAATGATCTTTTGATTTTTGTCCTTCACTACTTTTTGCCTTTGCAATTTCATTCGCCATTTTATTTAAAATCTTATCGCTCGATATTTGCATTCCTTATCACCTCGTACTTTGTAATTCTTTCTCAAATTGCCTCAGCTTCTCTACTGAACCAAATACTATTATCATATCATGTTCTTGTAATTTTTCCTGCCCCGTTGGATTATGTATAATATCCCCATTTCTCAAAATCGCTAATATCGTTACATCAAATTGATTCCTCACATCACTCTCTAGTAACGATTTACCAACTAGTATTGTATCTTTTCCAACTAAAATTTCTTCAATGACAAATGACTGTTCTATCCCATACAGCACTGTATCAATATAATGAACTGTTAATGGATTCGCAATACCTTTTGCAATATGAATTCCTGCCATACTAGATGGATTAATAACTTTATTTGCACCCGCACGCCTTAATTTCTCTTCAGTTTCTGGCTTTTCAGCTCTCGCCACAATTTTAATTGCATCGTTTAATCCTCTTGCTGTTAATGTAATAAATACATTTTCAGCATCATTTGCTACGATAGCAACTAAACCAGCCGCCTTTGAAATTCCAGCATGATGTAAAACTTGATCCTCCGTCGCATCTCCATGTATATACAAAAGCTTTTCCTTCTCTAATATGCTTTCATCTTTATCGACAACAACAAATGGAATTTTCTTTTCTTGCAATTCATGTACAACTTGAAGCCCCACTCTACCGCAACCACATACTATAATGTGATTTTGTAACTGCGCTATTTGTTTATCCATCTTCTTCCTCCGCACTGCATGAAATAAATTCCCTTCAATAATCATAGCTGCCACTACTCCAATTGCATATGTAACAATACCAACACCAACAGGAATAATAAGGAGCGCAAATACTTTCCCCACCTGTGTTACAGGAACGGCATCTCCGTATCCAACAGTCAATACCGTAATCATCGTCATCCAAAATGCTTGAAACAAACTAATCTCTTCAATCGTCATAAATCCTATTGTTCCTAGAATTACAACAAAGGTCATGCATATAACCGCTATCCATAATTGCTTACGTGCATTCATATCGTGTTTCAACTCTTTTCTCTATCTACAAATCTTTGCCAGTGGAAATAAAATACGTATATACTAGATACGGAATCTACGAAAGAGGTTGATATAATGAAGACATTTCTTTCCGCCTTACAATGGGCACTATTTATTTTAGCTGGAAGCCTTATTGTACCAATTAGTGTCGCAACTAGTTATGGCCTTGATGGTGCTGAAGCCATCGCATTCGTACAAAGAACATTATTTGTGCTTGGCTTTGCTGGTCTACTGCAAGCTATATTTGGGCATAAACTTCCTATTCAAGAAGGTCCTGCAGGCCTTTGGTGGGGAATTTTCTCCCTTTACGCAAGTTTAGGTGTCGTATTATTTGGATCAAGCAATGAGACACTTAAAGTTCTTCAATATGCTTTCTTATTAAGCGGTATTATTTGTATTATTCTTAGCGTTTTTGGACTTATTGATAAACTCGTTCGCTATTTTACACCGACAGTCATTGGAACGTATTTATTTCTTCTTGTCGCACAGCTCAGTGGCTCCTTCTTAAAGGGGATGTTTGGCCTTGATGGAAAACATACAGAAGTACAACCTAACGTATTTATTCTTTCACTCATTGTTATTTTACTATCCTTTTTCATCATGAAGCTACCTATTATTGGACAATATTCCGTTCTTTTCAGTATCATATGCGGCTGGATATTATTCGCATGCTTCGGATTATCTAATCCAATAACACCAGTGACAGACATAATCCGTTTTCCATCCTTATTTGTTTTCGGAATGCCTCGTGTTGAATGGAACATGGTAATTACGGTCATTTTCGTTACACTCTTACTTCTAACAAATATGTTAGCAAGTATTCGCGTTGTACAAAAGGTTGTCTCTAAATATGAAGAAAATGCTGCATCAGATCGTTTTAGACAAGCCGGTATTATAACAGGAATCAACCAATTGCTAGGCGGCCTGTTTTCAGCTATTGGACCTGTCGCTATTTCTGGATCAGCAGGTTTTATTGCAACTACTAATATTTATAAACGTCTCCCATTTATATTAGGGTCAAGCTTTATTATTGTCGTTAGTATATTTCCAAAGATTACTTCATTCTTTGCAGCAATTCCAGTTGCAGTTGGTTATGCCGCTATTTATCCTGTATTCGCAAGCATGATTGGCCTTGCCTTTCGAGAATACGAAACTGTCCAGGATAAAGAACGATTATTTAAAGTAGCCGGTCTTTCAATCTTCACAGGAGTCGGGGTTATGTTTGTTCCAGCAGGAGCATATTCCACACTTCCACCATTTCTAGCATCGTTTTTAAGTAACGGTCTCGTTCTTGGATCTGTAATGGCAATCTTGCTAGAAATACTATTTTCTCGTTCCACAGCAAAACAAATATCGTAAATTGGAAAACTTCCATTATTGCACTCTACCTTTAGAGTTGTTACGATAAAATCAAACTTTAATCATTGGGGTTTTATCCATCCCCAATGATTATTAACCGATATTATGAGCAACACACTCATAATAATTTATCTACTTCTTTTCAAAGAGGTTTGATGTCTTACTATTATTCCTCATCCTCTTCATGAACATGTATTTTGATTTCAATTAAAGAAAGGAATTTTCTATATGACTTATAAAATGATTGTTTTAGATTTAGATGATACTTTATTACGTGATGACCATACTATTTCACCTCGTACGAAAGAAGCGTTAATGACTGCACAAGAGCAAGGGGTAAAGGTTGTACTTGCTTCTGGACGTCCAACGTTTGGTATGCGCAATGTAGCCAAAGAACTTCGTTTAGAAGAATACGGCAGCTTCATTCTATCTTTTAATGGCGCAAAAATTATTAACTGTAAAACAAACGAAGAAATCTTTAGTAGTACACTATCTCCTGAAATCGTTCACAACCTATTTGAAATTAGTAAAACTGAAGATGTATGGATTCATACTTATATGGGCGATGATATCGTAACGGAAGAAAATAATCCTTATACTGAAATTGAGGGCGATATTACTGGTATGCCAATTGTTGTAGTAGATGACTTTAAAGCCGCAGTTAAAGAGCCTGTAGTAAAAGTATTAATGAATAAAGAAGCTGAACGCCTTGTTGAAGTTGAAAAGAAACTACAAAAACAACTAGAAGGCCAATTAAGCGTGATGCGTTCGAAACCATTCTTCTTAGAATTTACTGAAGCCGGTGTTACAAAAGGAACGAGCTTAAACAAACTGATTCAAAAGCTTGGCATTAAGCGTGAAGAAGTTATCGCAATGGGCGATAGCTATAACGACCAAGCAATGATTGAATTTGCTGGTCTTGGCGTTGCAATGGGCAATGCACCTGATGATATTAAAGAAATTGCAAACTACGTAACAGATACAAATATGAACGATGGTGTTGCAAAAGTTGTAGAGAAATTCGTTTTAAAAACGGATGTACTTGTTTAATATTTTCATTCACAAAACCTATTTGAAGTCAAATACTTCAAATAGGTTTTTATTTAAATTCTCATGCTTTTGTGACTATATTTTGAACTTTGCACTATTCTCGTAGTGTAAACTTTCTTTTTGTATATAATGAAACAAAATAGACTATTTTATTTTGAAAAAGAATACAAATTTACTATATACAAGCATACGTTAAAGGAGGCTACTTTATGTTATCTACACCAATCGGACGATTAAGAGCAATTGGACTAGTTGAGGGGATTTCTTTCCTATTACTATTATTTGTAGCAATGCCATTGAAATATTTCGCAGGATTTGCAACAGCTGTTAAAATTACAGGCATGGCTCATGGTGTTCTATTTATTCTATTCATCTTTGCAGTAATTCAAGTAACAATCGTACACCGTAAATCAATTTTATGGGCACTTGGAGCATTTGTTTCATCAGTTATCCCATTTGGTACTTTTGTACTAGATGCAAAATTAAAGAACGAGCAACAATAATAATAAAAAGGTAGTTAACGACTGTTAACTACCTTTTCTATTTATAAATTTGGAATTTCCCAATCAATTTCTCTTTCTCCCATATTAGCTAAAATCGTATTTACTTTAGAGTATGGCTTACTACCAAAGAAACCACGTCTTGCCGATAATGGGCTTGGATGTACAGATTCGATAATATGATGATTCGAATTCGTAATTAACTTCTTCTTCGCCTGCGCATGGCGCCCCCATAATATGAAAACAACTGGCTTTTCACGTTCATTCAACAGTTCGATCACACGATCTGTAAAGTGCTCCCATCCTTTTCCCTTATGAGAATTTGCTTCACTTTGACGAACTGTTAATACGGTATTTAGTAGTAATACTCCTTGCTCCGCCCACTTTACTAAATAACCGTTATTCGGAATTTCATAACCATATTCATCTCGAAGTTCTTTATACATATTTAACAATGATGGTGGTGTCTTAACACCAGGTTGCACAGAGAAGCTTAAACCATGCGCTTGATTCGGTCCATGATATGGATCTTGTCCTAAAATAACAACCTTTGTATTTTCATAACTTGTATACTGAAGAGCGTTAAAAATATCTTCTACCTTCGGATAAACAACATGTGTGCTGTATTCTTCTGTCAAAAAACTGGATAGAGTAAGATAATACTCTTTCTCAAATTCTGGTGCCAATAATGGTCCCCAATCATTTTTTAAAACATTTTCCATGCTTTCACTTCCTGTCCAATTAATTCAACATATCCTGTTTTGTAAATACTAAGAACGAAATAATAAGAGAAACAACTGCCCAAACAGTTAAATTCATCAAAGAAAATCCCATTGATAAGCCTTGTAATGCAGGTAATTTTCCTGATAAATAATCCGTTAATGATAAATTCACACTAAAAATATATTTCGCGCCTTCCCAAGATGTTGCGAACGAGCTTAAGATACCGCCTGCAATTAATGCAGCTAGCATAACGCCCATACCCGCTGGTGTATTACGAATTAAAACAGAGACCATAAATGATATAGTTCCGACAACGATAGCAACAAACCAGGCTAGTCCATATGCCATTAAGATGTATTGCCACTGCGGAATAAGATGCACAAAGTTTGTATTTAACGTTTCCTTATCAATGACAAACCCTGTTAAAACAGGTAAATTCCATCCCGAGTACCCAAATACAAGCCCTGATAATATGTAAGCAAACAAACCTACAAGAAGCAGTATGAGCGAAATGAAAAATAACATCGTCACGTATTTACTAAGGAGTATTTTCCAGCGCCGAATCGGCCGCGTAAGTAACATCTTCATCGTCCCATCACTTCGTTCTCCTGAAACGATATCAATGGCGACAATCATTACGAGAAGCGGAATAAACAATGTAATTCCTTGTTCAATAAATGCCCTGACAAAAGTCGGTGCACCCGGCGCCATCGGGTTAATATCATGATCTAAATAATATTGTTGTTGCTCAACTCTTACCTTTAACCAATCACGCCATTCTTCTGGCAACCTAGAATTGTTTAACCGGTTCTGAGAATCAACAATTTGCTGTTGCAATGAAACCTTCCAATCAGTTGTACCGAGTCTTTTTTGTGTCGTTTCTATTTCACGATACTGCGCATACACAAAAAGCGGGATCAAGATTGCTAAAATAAGCATGACAACAAAAATACGTTTCTTACGGTAAATCTTTTCTGATTCATTTAAAACTAGATTCGCAAATTCACGCATGCTGCTCACCCCTTGTGAGTTCAATAAATAAATCTTCTAGCGTAAATACAAGCTCCTTAACGCTATGTACATCTATCTCATTTTCTACAAAGTTTTTATTCCAACTACTTATAGATGCAATATCCATGCGGCATAGTAATCGCTCGCCTTCTACACTCGCTTCTCTTACTTCTTCGGCCGCTTCTAACATATCTTTCGCCTTAGAAATTGGTGTAACAATCCATTCTACACGATCACTTGCCGTTTTAATTAATTCTTCAACCTTGGCAACTGTTATCATCTTTCCTTTATGAATAATAGCAACACGATCGCATATCATTTGCACTTCACTTAGCAAGTGACTTGAAATAAACACGCTCATATTTTCTTCTTTCACAAGCTTATGTATAAATTCCCTAAGTTCTCTAATCCCAGCTGGATCTAAACCATTCGTTGGCTCATCTAATATAAGTAATTTAGGATTCCCAAGGAGCGCCTGCGCAATTCCAAGGCGCTGTTTCATACCAAGTGAGTACGTTTTTACCTTGTCATAAATTCTTTCATCCAAATGAACCATTTTAGCAATTTCAATAATACGTTCATCTGATATATCACCTAACATACGAGCAAATTGCTTTAAATTTTCCCATCCCGTTAAATATGTGTACAACTCTGGGTTTTCAACGATACTCCCAATTTGACGCATCGCTTCTCTGAAATTTTCCTTAATCGAATAACCACCGATAGAAATTGTACCTTCTGTCGCCTTAATTAATCCGACTAACATTCGAATAGTAGTCGTCTTTCCAGCACCATTTGGTCCTAAGAACCCGAACACTTCTCCTTGCTTTACATCAAAGGAAATATTCTCTACAAGAGTCTTCTTTCCAATTACCTTCTTCAAGTCTCGTACGGAAAGTATCGTCGTCATTTTACCCCTCCTTGTTCTAGTTTTAATTTACTTACAACATTTTGAACTAAACGTTCTGCCATATACGTATAACCTACTTCGTTCGGATGAAAATGATCAGAGTATAATAAATCTTTCCCGCGGTTTTGGAATAAATCAAATGTCGGTGTAATATACACATTTTTATCGTTTAGCGCTAACTTCTCTAAAGATGCATTCCAGTCCACAACTATGTTTGAAGACCCTTTTAAATCTTCTACATCTTCAAAAGGATTGTATAAACCAAGCCAAAAAATCGGACTATCTGTATTTAATTTACGAATTTCTTCTATAATTTTCTTCGCTTCATTTTGAAACGTTTCTGTATCAGGACGATACGTCTCTAAATCTATTTTCCCGAGCGATTCCCAGCCTGGAAACAAATCATTCCCACCAATCGTTAACACGATTACATCTGCTTGCTTAATTGAATATTGAGCGCCACTACTTTCAATTTGTTTTAATAAATCGGGCATTTTTGCACCACTAACTGCTAAATTTGTTAATGCAATTTTTTGCTTATAATCTTTTTGTAAATCTTCTTTCATTCGCCCAACATAGCCAATTCCTTCTTTATCACCAACGCCACGCGTTAATGAATCACCTAAACTAACGATTTGTAACGTTCCCGTTTTCTTTTTCTCTTTCGCCACTACATCGGTCTTTTTAATTAAATTTGAAGCTTTCGGATTTAATACATCATTTACACCTGAAACAAAGCCATATGCAAATAAACAGAAAGATGCAATTGTAATGAGTAGAATTACTTTTAATACTTTTGATCTCATATCAAAACCCCTTTTAGCCCTCATAGATTGTCCATAATTATACCAAACGACATTTTGAAAAGCGATTTTCACACCTTCTCAATTATGTCGTTTCTCTATCTACTAACTCTGGTAATAACTCTATATGCTTCACATCTAATTTCTCTTCATTAATTTTTTCATATAATAATTCAAACGCTTTCACTCCAACATTTTTACTAGAATGCGAAATCGTCGTTATACCCAATATATCTGCCACCTCTTGATCATCACACCCAATAATCGTAATATCCTCCGGAATACGAATTCCTTGTTTTTTTGCTTCTGTAACCATCCCCGCTGCAATATGGTTACAAGATACAAGGAACGCCGTCGGTTTTACTGACATATGAGCCCATTCTCTAATTACATTACGTCCATCTTCCACTGTAAAACAACCCTCAAATTTCCAGTTCTCTAACGGTGTTACGATACTCTGTTGAAGCGAATCTTCATACGCCTTCTTTCGTCTTTGGCTATTAACACTATTACTTCTTCCAATACAATATCCAATACGTGTATGACCGGCATCTATTAAGCTTTTCATCCCATGTGAAAATACTTTGTAGTAATCAATATGGACACTTGAAATGCACTTCGAATCTATTTCTTCACACATAACAATCGGGCCGAATTTCGTATATTCTTCAAGCTTCTCCTTACTATTTGCCCGAGAACAAATAATAACCCCATCAAGCTTTTTCATTTTTAACATATTTAAAATTTCTAGTTCTCTTTCCTCGCTATAATTCGTCTGGCAAAGCATCATATTATAATTATTCTTTGCTGTTTCTTTTGATATTCCCTCGATAATAGCGCTATAATATTGATCATTTACGTGTGGCAATAAAACGCCAATTACATTCGTTTTTCCTTTCACTAAATGAATTGCATTCACGTTTTGCGTATAATTTAATTCTTCTATAATCGCTAAAATTTCTTTTCGTTTCTGTTCATTTACGTACGGATGATTATTTAGTACACGTGAAACAGTTGAAACAGATACTCCAGCAAGTTCAGCAATCTTTCTTATATTTGTCATCTCATTTTCCCCTTCTCACAAAAATTCTCCCTTGACCTGGTAAGCTTTCCACAATATATCCTTTCCTAGCAAATACATTTAGAAAGGATATACAACTATGCTTCGATTCAAATTAGAATATATATTTTTCATTAGCGGTTTACTCATTCTTGCCATCGGTATTAATATGATGACGACAATTACTTCCTTTGGACTTAGTCCTTATGATTCCTTCTTTATTGCACTATATCAAAATTTTGGGATAAGTATTGGTTTTTGGATTTTCATGATTAACTTTGCCTTTACACTTATCGTACTCTTTTGGAATAAAAAACAAATTACAATCGGTACAATTGTAACGATGGTTCTTATTTCTCTTTTTGTTGATTGGATTGGTTCCATTACAACTATTATGGACGCTATCCGCTCTCTTCCAAAATATATAACACTTATTTGCGGAAATCTATTCGTTGGAGCTGGAATTGGTCTTTACGTCTCTACAAACCTTTGCGCAGCGCCTCAAGAAGCTTTCGTTTTAACGGTTGCTGAAAAGAAAAAATGGACGTTTAGAAGAACAGAGATTTCATTAGCCTTTTTATTTTTAACGTTAAGCTTTTTATTAGATGGACCTATCTATTTTGGAACAATCATCTTATCCTTTACAACAGGCTGGATTATCCAAGCATTTATTCAAGTTGGTACGCAGATTTTAAATAGAAAAGAGCCTATTAAGCAAGCTGCTTAATAGGCTCTTTCTGTTTTATGGTAAGAGATACTACTTAGCATCCCCTTCAATTCGATAGTTCGCTTTCAAACAATCTATTTCTTCATACCCTTGCAACGTATGTAGAATATAATCATAATCAGCAAGCGACGCACGATGCGTTACAATTACAATTTCAGCCTTTCCTTTCTCTTCAAGCGGCATTTGAATAATTTTCTCAAAACTAACTCCGCGCTCAGAGAACAATGAAGTAATTTTTGCAAATACACCAATTTCGTCTTTTACATGAAGTCTTAAAAACTTTTTCACGACAATTTCGTCTGGCTCTTTTAATACTTTTTGATATTGCGGGACTACAGCACTATTTCCTGTTACCCCTAATCTAATATTTTGCATTACAGCAACTAGATCAGAAACAACAGCTGTCGCTGTCGGTAAACTTCCTGCACCTGGTCCATAAAACATCGTTTCTCCAACCGCTTCACCATACACATACACAGCGTTATATTCATTTTGTACCGCCGCAAGAGGATGTGTATTTGGCAGTAAAGTTGGTTCAACCGTAACCTCCAATTTTTCACCATCTCGTTTTGCAAGACCGATTAATTTAATTGTATAACCTAAGCTCTTACTGTATTCAATATCTTCCTCTGTAATAGAGGTAATTCCTTTTACTTTCACATCTCCAAGCTCTACATTTGTAGAGAAACCGAGAGTAGCTAAAATCGTCATTTTTCTTGCTGCATCTAAACCTTCTACGTCTGATGTTGGATCTGCTTCTGCAAATCCAAGTTGTTGGGCTTCTTTTAACACGTCGTTATATGCTCTCCCTTCGTCTGACATTTTCGTCAAAATAAAATTAGTCGTTCCATTTACAATTCCCATTACTTTCGTAATAAGATCTGAAGAAAGTCCTTCTACGATACTGCGTAAAATTGGAATTCCCCCTGCCACACTCGCCTCATAGAATAAATCAGCCTTATTATCTTTTGCTATCGCTAATAATTCAGCTCCATGTAATGCCATTAAGTCTTTATTTGCAGTTACAACATGCTTTCCGCTTTTTAAGGCTTGTAAAATATATGATTTTGCATCATCAATGCCACCCATCACTTCGATGACAACATCAATATTTGGATTATCTAAAATTTCATTTGCATCTTGTGTTAATAGAGTAGAAGGTACCTCTACCTCTCTCTCTTTCTCAATGTTTTGCACTAATACTTTCGTTACCTTCACTGGACAACCTACTTGGTGTATGAGTCGTTCTTGATGATCCGTAATAATACGAACCACACCACTGCCAACTGTCCCAAGACCTAATAACCCAACTTGAATTTCTTTCATAGTACTGTCCACCCCTCAAAAATTGTGTTTAGATGAAATTATATGAGTAAAAAATCTGAAAAACAATGTATTTTGAACATTCAGAAAAATATAAGTTAATCTTTACAAGGAAAACGTTGCCACGTGTTACACAATCTTTCTTTACAATATATAAGGGGTTTCTTGATACACGTAATAATTCAACCAATTAGAAAACAATAAATTCCCATGACTCCTCCACCTAACAAGCGGCTTTTCATCTGGATTATTATGTTTAAAATAGTTTTTTGGCACATCAATATTTAATCCCTTGTCACGATCTCGTTCGTATTCTTGTTTTAACGTCTCACAACTATATTCGCTATGTCCAAGGGCAAAAACTTGCCTTCCTTCTTGCCCAATAACAAGGTGAACACCTGCTTCTTCAGAGTTTGCTAACAATGTTAATTCTTTCACTTCTCTAATATCATTCTCTCGTACTTCTGTATGACGAGAATGCGGAGCAAAAAACAATTCATCAAATCCTTGTAACAATTTCACATGTTGCTCGCAAACCTCATGTTCAAATACACCGAACATTTTTTCCTTAAGGGGATACTTTGGAACACCATAATGATAGTACAAGCCAGCCTGTGCCCCCCAGCAAATATGGAGCGTAGATGTTACATTCGTTTTTGAATACTCCATAATACGTTTAAGCTCTTCCCAATAATCTACTTCTTCAAAAGAAAGAGTTTCAACTGGTGCTCCTGTAATAATGAGCCCATCAAATTTTTCATTTTCAATATCACGAAACGTTTTATAAAAGCTCGTTAAATGGTCCTGCGCTACATTACGAGACAGATGTGATTCCATATGAAGTAAATGAACATCTAATTGCAACGGTGTGTTTCCAATTAAGCGAAGTAATTGCGCCTCTGTGTCTTGCTTCGTTGGCATTAAATTTAATATAGCAATTTTTAAAGCGCGTATATCTTGTGTTTCTGCTCGCTCCTTCGTCATTACAAAAATATTTTCTTTTTGCAACACTTTGCGAGCCGGTAAATCTTTATCAATTATGATCGGCATGTGTTTTGCCTCCAACTAGAGCTGCTTCCAAATCTGCAATAATATCAGAAACATCTTCTATACCAACCGATAAACGAATTAAATCAGATGTAACACCAGCTAAACGCTGATCTTCAGCACTTAATTGTCTATGCGTCGTACTAGCAGGATGTATAACGCAAGTTCGTGCATCAGCTACGTGTGTTACGAGAGTTGCTAGTTTTACATTTGCGATAAATTCTTTTGCTGCTTCTAATCCCCCTTTAATCCCAAATGTTAAAACCCCACTAGCACCTTTTTTCAAATACTTTTGTGCTAACGAGTAATTTTCATTACTATCTAATCCCGGATAATTCACCCATTCAATACGTTCATGATTAGCAAGCCACTTAGCAACCGCGAGAGCATTTTCGCTATGACGCTCCATTCGTAAATGTAAAGTCTCTAAGCCAATATTGCTAATATATGCATTGAATGGGCTCATACAATTCCCATAATCTCTTAATAGCTGAACACGTGCTTTCACAATATACGCTGCTGCACCAAAGTTTTGAACGTAACTTACACCGTGATAACTTGGATCTGGTTCAACAAGCTCAGGATATTTTCCATTTGTCCAATCAAAGTTTCCACCGTCAATTACAATACCGCCTAAGGAGCTCGCATGCCCATCGATATATTTCGTCGTAGAATGAACAATAATATTCGCCCCATGTTCAAACGCTTGGCATAAATAAGGAGTTGCTAATGTATTATCAACGATAAAAGGTACCTCTAATTCTTTAGCGGCAGCTGAAAATTCTTTGAAATTTAAAACGTTCATCGCTGGATTTCCTAATGATTCTGCATAAATGAGTTTCGTCTTGTCATTAGCAAGTGCCGCAATTTCATCTGCCGTTAAATTTGGATTAAAGAACGTAACATCAATGCCAAGTTTACGCAAACTCACTCCAAATAAATTAAACGTTCCCCCGTAAACCGTTGAAGAGCAAAGCAAATGGTCTCCACTACTACAAATATTTAAAACTGCGAGCATAATGGCTGCTTGCCCAGAAGCCGTTGCAACAGCTCCTACACCGCCTTCTAAATCTGATAACTTCTGCTCAAATGCGGCTAGAGTAGGGTTTCCAATACGCGTATAAATATATCCTTCTGCCTCTAAGTTAAATAGGGCTGCTAAATCATCTGAAGTATCGTATTTATACGTTGTACTTTGATAAAGTGGTAAAACACGTGGTTCACCATTCTTTGGCGTATAGCCACCTTGCACACAAATCGTTCCTTTTCCCCATGATTCTCCCATCTCTCATTCTCCTTTCTTTTATACAAAATAAAAAACTGCCCCTTTCCTGAAAACAAGAAAGGAGCAGTTTGAAAACACGCTCTAAAGGCTCTTTCTTATCTCTCAGGATTACTACCTGCAGGATTTGGCACAATTCCGTTATACGGCTGTTGCCAAGGTTTCATCGGGCCTGTCCCTCCACCTTTTCTTGATAAGACTATGCAATTACCGTTGATTTTATAGCAATAATTTCCTAATGTCAAACTGTTTTTCTGAATGTTCTAAAATAAACGTTAACAATTTCATATAAAGCAACAAAAGAAATATATTCTAATCTATTTCAAAAAAGACCTTTAAAAACCTCAAATCAGTCTATAAAATTAAATAAGTAATTTAACCTATAAATTCAAATTCTCCAAAATTTAGCCTACATGTTGAATAGGCGATCCTCTCAAAAAGATACTATATATATTCAATCCATTTTCCACTAGTATATTTCACTTTTTTCCCTACTAAGATTTACATAACGGAGGTATAACATGACAGATAAAAAAGATATGCAGTACATACTTGCTCTATATGGCATTCTTCTAGGATCTATAGTAGGAGCTACAGTTTGGTTATTTTTAGTCACAATAAATATTGGAATCCACTTTATTTGGGGATACTTGCCTGAAGTTCTCTCTTTTCCCTCTTATTACACCCTTTGCGTAACAATAATTGGCGGGGTCCTCGTTGGTCTATCACAAAAATATTTCGGTACATACCCACGCCTTATGCCTGAAGTGATGACTGAATATAAAAAAACTGGTCGAATCGAATATCGCTTTGTCCATCGGGCTACTTTAACCGCGATTATTGTTTTAATTTTCGGTGCTAGTCTTGGTCCAGAAGCCGCACTAGTTGGAATTATAGGCGGACTTTGCACATGGGTAGGGGATCGCTTTAAATTTGCCTTGAAGGGTATGGATGAGCTAACCGAGATCGGAATTGGCGCTACTTTAAGTGTCATTTTCAACGCACCATTATTCGGTTATTTAGCACCGAATGAAAATGAGGGAGAACAAATTGCTGCTTTTTCTAAAGGAAAAAAGGCGATTGTATACTTAGCTACTACCTTCGCAGGTTTTTCTGTTTATTTACTACTGAGTAAACTCGATAATCGTGGATCCTTTATTGTTGATTTCGGGGAAGGTTCACTTTCTTTCAATGAATGGATCGCATTTCTTCCACTTGCTAGTATCGGTGCTATAGTTGGTTTCTTTTATTTCAAGTTAGAATTCACATTAGAGAAGTTAATTCACCCTTTTAGAGAATACAAGCTGACACTCGGAATTCTCGGTGGTATTTTATTAGGAATTGCAGGAACTTTTCTTCCATACACATTATTTTCAGGGGAACATCAATTAAAAGAATTAGTTGTTGAATGGAGCCATTTATCTTTTTGGATACTACTTCTTTCAGGGATTTTAAAGTTGTGCATTACTGCCGTTTGTTTGAAGACAGGGTGGCGAGGTGGACATATCTTCCCAATTATATTTTCTGGGTCAAGTATCGGATACGCTGTAGCATCTATTCTTCCTATAGATCCAGTAGCATCTGTTGCCATCGTAACGACAGCAATTTCGAGCTATGCGTTACGAAAGCCAATAGCTATTACATTGCTATTACTTATGTTTTTCCCGCTTAATTTACTATTACCAATGCTTGGTGCAGCTGCTATCGGGAATGCCTTTCCACTTCCAAAACATAACAAAACTACAAATTAATCAAAATAGGCAGTGGGGACGAAAGCTCCACTGCCTATTTTTTTATTACACGCGCTGCTTTAATAACGCTTCTAACTCTTCAAAATTATGCACTTCATATGTCGGTATAATTCCACTATCATTTAATTTACTTTCTGGGTTAAACCAACAAGTATCAATTCCCGCTACATATCCACCTTTAATATCGGCGCTTAATGAATCTCCAATAATCAGCCCTTCTTCAGGTGCAAAGTTAGGAATCCGTTCAAAAACATAATCAAAATACTCTTTCATCGGCTTTTGAAAACCTGTATCTTCAGAAACAAAAACATCTTTAAACAATGAATGTAACCCTGCATTACGCAAACGTTTATCTTGCGTCTTAGAAACACCATTTGTCACTATATACAACTCATACTCCCCTTGAATTTGATTTATAAATTCAAACGCACCTTGCATGAGTTGATTTCCTTCTTCTAAGTAGCTACGATAATTATTTTCGAATAATATACCATCTGCTTCTTCTCCATACTCTTTAAACAACATAGAGAATCGTGTATTTACAACTTCATTGCGTGATAGTTCACCTTTTTCAAAAGCATCCCAAAGGCCTTTATTTATTTTTTTATAACGAGCCTCTATCTCGTCCGTTAAAGGGATCCCCTTCTCTTCAAAAAGCACCCGTAAAGCTACTTTTTCAGCCTTCTGGAAATCTAATAATGTATCATCTACATCAAATAGCAATGTTTTATATTTTTTCATAAATTCATCACACTCTCTTTTCTACAAAAACAAATTTACATCAATCGTATCATTCCTTCTTGTAAAGATAATAGGAGATATCTCATACTATAAATAGGGGTGAAAATATGAAAGTCAGCAAAAATGAGGAAGAAATTTATCAATACATGCGAATCCATCAATTCCATACCCTATTTTCATTTCATGTCTTGCCATATGTAGAGCTACATTCTTTTCAAACGAAAGAGATGATATGTAGCGAAGGAAATGCTCTCCCTTATCTCTATTACTTAATTTCTGGGAAAGCAAAAATATATATGAATCATAAAAACGGGAAAGTTTCATTAATTAATTTTATTCAAGCACCATCTTTTATCGGGGAATTAGGATTAATAGGAGTAGAAAATATTACTAAGTCCGTTGAAGTACTAGAAGATTGTGTTTGTTTGGCACTTCCTCTTAAAGATTGTCAGCAACTTTTATTACAAGATGCAACGTTTTTACAGCACTTATGCAAATTTATTGGAGAAAAGACAATTACTCGCACTGAAAATTACGCAAAAAACTATAGTTATCCTTTTGAAAATCGATTAGCTGCTTTTATTTTATTAACAGAACAAAATAATTGTTATATAGAAAAGCATACCGAGGCCTCGGAATATTTAAATGTCAGCTACCGTCATCTTTTATATGTATTAAATCAGTTTTGCCAACAAAATTACTTAAAAAAAGACGGAAGAACCTATTACATACGAGATCGAATTCAATTAGAAAAACTTGCTGATGAACTAAAAATATAAAAAAACAGCATTAACATTTACATGTTAATGCTGTTTTTTCGAGTGACGATTATAATTTTAATTAAAATTTACTTGCTACTTTAGCTGCTTCTTCAAGACCTGCAGCAATGATTTCTTCTGCTTTATCTGGGAATTGGTTATGTCCTTCAATAACTACTGTTTCCATGTTTGTCGCGCCGAAGAAGCCCATCATACTTGCTACATATTTAACAGCCATTTCTACCTCAGCTGCTGGACCTTCTGAATATACGCCGCCTCGTGCATTTAATAATGCAATCTTCTTATCTCCGATTAGGCCAACTGGACCTTCTGGTGTATATTTGAACGTTTTACCAGCACGGTTTAAATAATCAATATATGTGTGTAGCACTGCTGGAATCGTTAAGTTCCATAATGGGAAGCCGAAAACAACTTTATCAGCTTCTAGGAATTGATTTAAATACTTATCAGCAACTGCTACTGCTTTTGCCTCTTCTTCTGTTAAATCAAATCCTTTACCTGCCTTGAATGTACCATTGATCATGTCTACACCTACATATGGTAATTCTTCTTTATATAAATCCAGTTCTACCACTGTATCATTTGGATGTGCTTCTTTATAGTTTGCTAAAAATGCCTCATATAATTTCACACTAACTGCTTGTTCCGCTGGACGGTTGTTTGCTTTAACGAATAAAACTGTTGCCATTATTTCTTCCTCCTAGTACTCACTCTTATGTTGTTATATGCTTTCAAAAAAGGTATCCCTTGTAATTGTTGTTTTGTTGCTTACAAACATATTTTATCTTTATATCAGGACAATTTCGTCCTCACATAGACGTATTTTTCCATAAAAAAAGTCCACCTTCTAAAGGCGAACTAGGTCTTACGACTTTCGTCTTATACAATTCCATTTTTCACTGCATATAATGCCGCTTGCGTACGATCAGATAAATTCAACTTACTCAAAATGCTACTTACATGCGCCTTAACTGTCTTTTCTGTAATAACTAAAACAGATGCAATTTCCTTATTGCTCATCCCTTTCGCTAATAGCTGCAATACTTCATTTTCTCTCGCTGTTAGTACATCCACTTGAATAGAAGGCTCTTCTTCCTTTTCTTCTACAGGTAATGTTTGAGAGAGAAGAGCATTTGCTATATCCGGATGTAATTGAATATTACCTTTATATGCGCTTCGAATAGCTTCAACAAGCTGATCCGGTTCTACATCTTTTAAAATATATCCACTTGCTCCAGCCCTTAATGCAGGTAAAACATGCGCCTGATCAGAAAAGCTAGTTAACACAATTACTTTCACATTTGGATACTCTTTTTTAATATATGCCGTCGCCTCAACACCATCCATTTCAGGCATATATAAATCCATTAATATAACATCAGGATTTGTTTCTCCTACTTTCACTAACGCTTCTTTCCCATTATTCGCTTCTCCAACTAACTCTAAATCTTCTTGCGTACTTAAGAAAAATGCTAATCCTTTTAAAACGACTGTATGATCATCAACTAACAATACTTTTATTTTCACAAACTTCCCTCATTTTCACATCATAATGGTACATTTACTTTTACGCTCGTTCGTTTATTACTACTTACAATTTTAATTGTTCCACCAACTAATTCTACTCTTTCACGCATCGTAGTCATACCTAGTGATTTCTTTTCTTTTATATTCTTTTCCACAAAGCCCTTTCCTTGATCAACTATTTCTAATGATACATTTTTCTCATTCACTGTAAAATAAATCGTCGCTTCTTTTACACCTGCATGCTTACTTACATTGTTCAGTGCTTCTTGGCCAATGCGCCACAAAGCTTCTTCTACTACACGAGGTAAATCACGAACACCTGTAACTTGCTCCCTAATTTTCAGTCCCAAATTTTCACCGTACTGCTTTAGAGCTGGCAATAATCCTTTTTCTAATCCTGCCGGACGAAGCTGCCAAATTAATGTCCTCATTTCTTTCAAAGCTCCTTGCGCAAGTTCACGCATCTCATGCAAAGATTGATCTACCTTTTCATTTTTACCTTTTAAAACTGCCTCGGCGCCTTTTGTCATAAAGGTTAATGAAAATAATTTTTGCGAAACAGAATCATGTAAATCTCTTGCTAGCCGATTTCTTTCTTCCATTCGTACAAGTTCACGGCGCTGCTCGTTTAACCTCAAATTCTCTATTATTAACGAAACATGGTTCGATAGTGCTTGAATTACATCTATTGTATTAGCATCAAACTCTCCATTATTCAAGCTAACACATAAAACACCAAATATATGGTTTTGAATATGTATTGGCGTAGCGATAACAGCTCGATTTAGATGTACATTATGTCCTATTTGATGTTTTATTAGAACTGGTTCATCTTGTTCTAACGCCTTCTTGGCCGCCTCTTTTACATCCTCTTGTAACTCTTCCTGAACGTAAGACGCTCGCAAAGATAGTTCTTTTTCCTCCCTAATAAAAAGTGCCACTTGATTCCATTGAAATACCTCACCTACGTGATTTACCACCTTTTCAGGTAGTACATTAAACTTATGAATCGTTTTTAAATCTTGAATGAAACGCTCTAATTTCACATAATAATGTGCTCTTCTCTTTTCATTTTCATATAATTTCGTTCGCTTTAAAGCCGTACCAATTTGGAAAGCAACCGATTGGAGTAATACTAATTCTTCTTCCGAAAAATGTGTTTTACCCGGACTTGCAACATTTAACAACCCAAATTTTTCTCCTCCAGCTTTTAAAGGAACCGTAGCATGATGAAGAATACCCTCCGTATCTCCCCAATTATATTCAATTGCATTATTAATTCTTTTACATTCAATAATATTAACGGCTCTCTCTAATTTCCCATCTACAAAACCTCGTAAACACCAACACTCACCTTCGCACATCGGGCGTTTATTTTCATATGTAAGTGCCTCTGGTAATTGGTAATCAATCAACTTCGTATACTTCCCATTTTCATCCGCAAGAAAAATCCATCCTGTCGTTAAGCCTGTCACACTTAGTAATTTCTCTAGGACAGCTTGCAATACATGATATGTATCATTTGATGTATTTAAAGTTTCTGCAATTTCCTTTAATATAACTAATTCATTTGTACGATTATCTCGAAACATACTCAGTCTCCTGCATACAAGATTTTAAATAGCTCTTAAAATAAATCATCTACTTTTCACTTTGTACTTATTCGTAACATTGATATAATGGTGAAAACATAGTTTTCATTATATCACTTGAGGGGGCTTTCATAATGACATTAAATAAAGCACTTACTATCGCTGGTTCTGACACAAGTGGCGGTGCTGGTATACAAGCAGATTTAAAAACATTCCAAGAACTTGGCGTATACGGAATGACATCTCTTACAACAATCGTAACGATGGATCCACATAACGGTTGGGCACATAACGTATTTCCAATCCCAGCTTCTACATTAAAACCACAATTAGAAACAACAATTGAAGGTGTTGGCGTAGACGCTTTAAAAACAGGTATGCTTGGATCAGTAGAAATTATTGAAATGGTTGCAGAAACAATTGAAAAGCACAATTTCAAAAATGTAGTAGTTGACCCTGTTATGGTATGTAAAGGTGCAGATGAAGCATTACATCCTGAAACGAACGATTGCTTACGTGACGTTCTTGTGCCAAAGGCATTAGTTGTAACGCCAAACTTATTTGAAGCTTACCAATTAAGCGGTGTGAAAATTAATTCTCTTGAGGACATGAAAGAAGCAGCGAAGAAAATCCATGCTTTAGGTGCCAAATACGTACTAATTAAAGGCGGAAGCAAACTTGGTACAGAAACTGCAATCGACGTCCTATACGATGGAGAAACATTCGATCTTCTAGAATCAGAAAAAATCGATACAACCAATACACACGGTGCAGGTTGTACATATTCTGCTGCAATTACAGCAGAACTTGCAAAAGGAAAACCTGTGAAAGAAGCAGTAAAAACTGCTAAAGAATTCATCACAGCTGCTATTCGTTACTCATTCAAAATTAACGAATACGTAGGTCCAACTCACCATGGTGCATATCGTAAATTCGTTGTATCAAAAGAACTTGTCTAATATATAAATAAAAACACTCACAAGGTTCATACATTGCCTCTGTGAGTGTTTTTATAAGCTTTATGTCTTCTGGTCATCTTATCTTTAAGATGCAGAACTAACCTTATTTCTACCATTTCGTTTCGAGTAGTATAACGCATCATCCGCCGCTTGAATAAATTGCTCTGGTGATTCTTTATATTCTGAAATCCCTACCGAAACTGTAATTTTTATTTTCGTTCCATCTAACAATTGAAATGAATGTTTTTCAACAGCTATACGAGTTTGTTCCCCAATACGAATTCCATAAGCTATTCCTTTCCTTGGTATCAAAAGCGCAAACTCCTCTCCACCCTTTCGAAAAACCAAATCCGGAAATGCTGACATTTCTCGCAAAATATGCCCTACTTGTTTTAACACTTCGTCTCCCGCTGGGTGCCCATACGTATCATTTACATGCTTAAAGTGGTCAATATCTATAAGTAGTAAACAAAGTGAATCATTTTTCATACGCTTATTACCAATATGACGATTCATCTCTAAATCAAATTGTCTTACGTTTCCTAGGCTTGTCAATGCATCTATCGTTGCGTATTGCTTCATCGTTTGAAATAACCCATTGGATTGTAAAACATATTTTGCACTTATGAATGTTATGTAACCTGTAATAATACTAGAAATTAAATATAATCCCACTATGTGAATGTCTTTAATTAGCCATATATATAACGCTGGGATTAGAATAGATAAAATGTATGCGTGTAACCATACCCACTTTTCCCCTAAAGAAAGCTTCATTCGCGAAATAAAGATACTCCCTATTCCTATCGCAATGATTGTATAAAAAGCCACTTGAGAAGCTAATGAATAATCCATAAACAACAGCCTTGTTACTAAAATCATACCAATTGTTATAGTACTCGCTATCGGCCCTCCAATAATAACAGCTAGAATAACTGCTAAGTAGCGTAAATCCAATAGGATAGTACCAACATGAACACCGAAATACATTAGTAATATACCTAATATCCCAGTAAAAATGCCCACTACACATTTCTGCCCAAAAGAGAATCCTTCTTTTAACGGCTTATCTCTTAAAAGCTGACCTCCAACAAAAATAAAGGAAAGAATAATTGTTGTATTTACAAATAAGTCCCTTAACATAAAATAATCTCCTTACTTTTCTATCTATCCCTTTCCTTACTTTATTGTATACGAAATACCTTTAATTCCCAAAGTTTTTTGTTTATTTTTGCTGTTTCACGTGGAACAGCAAAAAAATAAAAAGGGCGAAAGCTCGCCCTTTTTCATTAACAACAACGTGATATTTTTCCACCCTTTGCGTTAAATCTCGCTTCTTGTGCCTCAGCAAAAAACTGCTTTTGACATACAACCTCTTCTTCTGGATGATGCTTTTTCATATGCTCTACGTATACTTCATAACTTGGTACCCCAACAAGCAAACTAATAAAGCGCTTCCTTTCCTCCCATACTTGCCACAGCTTTTTAAGCATAGTTCCTCGACTCACTTTCATCTCTAGGAATATATGGTGCCTCTTTTAACGGCATTGGCTTATTTCTTAATACTTGGATCCAAATTCGAAGTGCTGAAATTAACACAGCAATTACAACTATCATAAAAATCCCACAAAGCGCTGCATCGATATAATCATTAAAAATAATTTGCTTCATTTGAGAAACATTTTTAGCTGGTGCTAACACTTTTCCTTCATCTAACGCTCCCTGGAATACCTTCGCGTGAGATAGAAATCCGATTTTAGGATTTTCGTGAAATAGCTTTTGATAACCAGCTGTCATCGTTACAATAAGCAATCCCACAGTTGGAATAAGTGTTACCCAAACATACGCCTTTTTCCCCATTTTGAACAAAATTGTCGTTCCAAGTAATAATGCGATACCCGCTAACATTTGATTTGCAATACCGAAAAGTGGCCATAATGTATTAATTCCACCGAGCGGATCTATTACCCCTTGGTATAAGAAATATCCCCACCCTAATACACATAACGTTGTAGCTATTACATTCGCTAATGTAGAATCTGTTTTCGCAAACGGCTTATATACATGCCCTAAAATATCTTGAATCATAAATCGTCCTACACGCGTTCCTGCGTCAATCGTTGTTAAAATAAATAGTGCTTCAAAAAGAATGGCAAAATGATACCAGAATGCCATCATCGCCGTTCCACCTATTACTTGTGAGAAAATATATGCCATACCTATCGCTAACGTTGGTGCGCCACCTGTACGTGATAAAATTGTTTGCTCTCCAACATTTACAGCAAGTTCTTTTAGTTCATTTGGTGTAATAGCAAATCCCCATGAAGAAATAACTTGAGCTGCCTGCGATACATCCGTACCAATAAGTGCCGCCGGACTATTAATCGCAAAATAAGTTCCTGGCGTTAATACACAAGCTGCAATCATTGCCATCGCTGCTACAAACGACTCCATTAACATTGCTCCGTAACCGATTGGCTGTGCATGTCCCTCTTGCTCAATCATTTTTGGAGTTGTACCAGATGAAACGAGAGCATGGAATCCAGAGACCGCACCACAGGCAATCGTAATGAATAAGAACGGGAATAAATTACCGGAGAAAACAGGACCAGTTCCATCAATAAATTGCGAAACTGCTGGCATTTGTAAATCGGGTGCTACAATTAAAATGCCAATCGCCAAGCCAACGATTGTTCCAACTTTTAAAAACGTACTTAAATAATCACGTGGTGCTAATAACATCCAAACTGGTAATGCAGATGCAATAAATCCATATACAATAAGCATAATAGCAATTGTTTCACCACTAAATGTGAACATACTTGCAAGTGTTGGATTTTCTGCTACATACTGTCCTCCAATAAGAGATAAAATAAGTAGGATAATACCAATTACTGACCCTTCTCCAACACGACCAGGCCTAATATAGCGCATATAAACTCCCATTAAAATAGCGATAGGAATAGTTGCTGCTATCGTAAACATTCCCCAAGGACTTCCGATCAGTGCCTTTACTACGACTAACGCTAATACTGCTAATAAAATAATCATAATTCCTAAAATACCTATCATTGCAATTAGTCCTGTAACAGGTCCAATCTCATCCTTGATCATTTCTCCTAACGATTTACCATTACGTCTCATCGAAGCAAATAAAATGACAAAATCTTGGACAGCCCCCGCAACAACTACCCCAACGATAATCCAAATGGTCCCTGGTAAATATCCCATTTGTGCTGCTAAAATCGGTCCTACTAAAGGTCCCGCCCCAGCAATCGCTGCAAAGTGATGCCCAAACAATACCCACTTATTTGTTGGAACATAGTCTTTCCCATCGTTTAATGTATGGGCTGGTGTTTGCCGATTATCATCTAAATTAAAAACCTTTCTCGCTATAAATCTACTATAAAAACGATAAGCAACTGCATATACACATACGGCAGCTACTAAGAGCCATACAGCATTAATGGTTTCACCTTGTGATAAAGCTATTACCCCAAAAGCACCTGCTCCTACTGCTGTAATAACGCCCCAAAGTAAGATCGATTTCAATGTCTTCACATACAATTCCCCCAATACTATTTCTTAGTGGAGATTGTACTAAATTTTCTGAATATTTAACTTGAATCCTCCTTATCATGAAGGATTTTCAGTTTATCATGTTAAAATACTATCATTACCTACTATAATTCAATGTTATTTCGAAGGCGTTTTACATAATTACGACTGACTGGAATCGGTTGCTCATCATACCTATCTAAATACAAATTATACGTGCCATTATAATAAGGTTTCAGTTCTTTTACATATGACATATTAATTAAATAGCTTTTATGCACACGTAAAAAATCATATGCATTTAGCTTATTTTCTAATTCCTGAAGTGTATATGTTGAAATATACTGATTATTCGTTGTGTAAATTGAAACAGTTTTATTTTCTTTATTTTTACTTACATATACAATATCTTCTGGGAGCATATATCGTATACCCTCTTGACTTTCTATCGGTAGTTTCCGCAAATAACTCTTTGCTTTCTCACCTTGTTCTTTACCTATTTTATATAAAAGAAATTGTAAATCTTCTTCACGAAATGGTCGTAATAAATAATAAAATGCTTGGAAACGAAAAGCTGTAATAGATTCCTCTATGTTTTCACCTACAAAAATAAATTTTGTATAGCAATTTATTTCTCGTAATAAACTTGCATATTCAAAACCAGTACCATCTAGTAATTTGGAACTTAAAAAAACAAAGTCTGGTATATGTTTTTTCATCATAAATAAAGATTCTGTTCCTGTCTTTGCTTCAAAACATTCTACATTTCTCATATTTTCAGTGAAATTTTCAGCTAACTCTCTTCTCTCTTCTGCCTCTTCCATGATCAGTAAAATTTTCATTTCTTCAACCACCTAATTCTTTGTCCATATGTCCTGCTGTATACATTCGCTTTTATAAGAAATAATCCCTTTTTCTTACTATACCATTATTTATCTAAAAAAACAGAAAAAAGGAAACCACTTCGGTTTCCTCTCCCCTTTTATCCTACATTAACTGCCTAGAAAGAGCCGAGTAGTGTAGGATAATAAACGGTCAGGGATACGTTTAAAATTTCATTTTATACTAATTCTCGTTGCTTCGTTTCCTGTCCAAGTATTACTACAGCGAATACACCAATTAAAATTGATCCGCAGAAAATCGTAAATATTAATGATAGTGAAGCTTCTGAGGCAACTAAATACCCCACTAATAGTGGCCCAAGAATACCACCAATACGCCCAAATGCTGCTGCCATTCCTGCACCTGTACCACGAATAACGGTTGGATACTGCTCAGGTGTATAGGCGTATAATGCTCCCCAAGCACCTAAGTTAAAGAAGGATAGTAACATACCTGCCACGATTAATACTGTTAATGAATCCGCAACCCCAAACAAATAGGCACTGCAGGCTGTTCCGATTAAATACGTAACCAAAACAAATTTACGACCGAGACGTTCAATAAACCAAGCAGCAGTGAAATATCCTGGAAGTTGAGCTAATGTCATAATAAGTACGTATTGGAAACTTTTTATTAAACTAAATCCTTTTAGCACCATTACACTTGGTAACCAAAGGAACATTCCATAATAGGAAAAGACAACACAAAACCATAGAATCCATAGCATAATTGTTGCTTTACGATATTCCCCAGACCAAACTGATTTTATATTTTCAATAACAGATGGTCTTTTTTCAACTTTTTGGAACCTTGGGGAATCCGGTAAATTCCATCTTAAATATAAAGCATATAGTGCTGGAACTGCACTCAATACCATCGCAACTTCCCAACCATATTTCGGAATAACAAAATACGAGATAAGAGCTGCAATTAACCATCCACCTGCCCAAAAACTTTCTAATAACACAACAATTTTCCCACGCTCATGTGCTTCAACACTCTCTGATACTAGTGTAGAGGCAACCGGAAGCTCTCCGCCAAGCCCCATACCAATTACAAAGCGTAAAACGAGAAACATCGCGAGTGTCGTCGTTAACGCAGTTAAACCACTACCGATAGAAAATAATAATAATGTAATAATAAAGACTGATTTTCGCCCTATTTTATCTGATAGTATCCCAAAAATAAGCGCTCCTACTGCCATACCGATTGAGTTAATACTACCTATCCATCCCATTTCCTGGCTCGTTAATCCCCAATCCTTTTGCAAGGCTACCATTACAAATGAAAGCATTCCAACATCCATTGCATCAAATAGCCATCCAAGCCCAGCTATACCAAGTAGTTTGCGCTTCGAAATTTCTTTTACCTTGCCCACTAGAAGTCCTCCTCACACAGGTGTCTTTACACATCATTTTACATGTGTGAATTGTATAAGTAAAATACTTTTGTGTAAAAAATTTCTCCTTCATCATTCCCAAAAAGTAAAACGCCTATCCCGATTGGTGAGGGCTAATAATCAGTAGAGATGCCTAACTGATTAAATTTTCAATTTATTAAAAACGAACAAATAAAAAAAGCAGCGATATTTCGCTACTTTTTCGAACGCATTACTTCTTTTAAAAATTCCGCTAATACTAACTGACGACGCCAGCGTGTTGGATTACTGCATAATCTATAAAACCACTCTAAATGAATCGCTTGAATCCATTTTGGTGCACGTTTTACCTCTCCAGCCCATACGTCTAAACTTCCGCCTACTCCAACAGCCATTTTCGTTTCTAAACGATGCTTATTGTTTTGGATAAAGTTCTCTTGTCTTGGGAAACCGAGTGCAACAAGTAATAAATCTGGTTTTGCTTCTTGAATGCGAGAAATGATATTTTCTTCGTCTTCTTGTTTAAAATAACCATCTTGTGTCCCGGCGATGGATACAGCTGAATATGTCTTTGTTAAGTGATCTGCTGCAGCTTGTACAACATGCGGCTTTGCACCTAATAAGAAAACAGATACTGGTTTACTATCCTCTGATAACTTCGCAAGTAAATTACACATTAAATCAAAACCTGCTACACGCTCTTTTAAAGGTGTACCAAGCATGCCGCTTGCCTTTACAACCCCAATACCATCAGGTGTAATTAAATCTGTATTCAATAATGTTTGATAGAACTTTTCATCCTTTTTTGCGCACATAACAATTTCAGGATTTGCTGTTACTACCTGAAACGTATGAGTTCGCTCCGCTTCTAGTTGTTCTTTTAAATATTGGACCGTTTCATCCATTGTCATTGTAGAAAAAGGAACGCCTAGAATATCAACTGTTTGTACTGCCATAGTTAACTATCCTCTCTATCATTACAAGTTTTTCGCTATTAATTGCTTATATGTTTCTTTTGTATCGTCATATAGTTTTTGAAGTGAGAAGTCCATAGTAGCATGCTCATAAATATGTTTACCCATTGCTGCTAACTCTCCGGTCTTCCACTTATCATACGCTTCTTCTAAAGCTAATGCCAATGCCTTTCCATCACCTGTTGGCACAATCCATCCGTAAGTTTCATCTACGATTAATGGTTCAATTTCTCCAGCTCTAGTCACAATTGATGGTACACGTTGGTTTGCCGCTTCTAATAAAACTAGTGGGAACCCTTCACTATGGGAAGTTAATAAATTTACATGTGACGACGCAAATAATTGTTTTACATCTTGACGATGTCCTAAAAACTCTACTTTATCGTTAATCCCTTTTTCAGTAGCTAATGACTTTAGATTTTCTTCTAATGGGCCATCTCCAACTAATAATACTTTAATTTTCTCTAATTTTGTTTGTTGTAACGCATCGAATAAAACTTCATGTCCTTTGACAGGATGTAATCGTGCTACTTGAATTGCCGTAAATACATCTTCATCAATATTGAACATTTCTTTTTTATTATAGCCTTCTGCTTTTTCCTGATCGTATTCAATTCCATTATAAATAACATGCATCTTGTCATTTGAAATGCCTAATGCTGCCAAGCTTTTTTTCAATCTATTTGTTACAACGAAAAATAAGTCTATATTTTTTAGGGCTTTCAAATTTAATTTCGTAAAAATCCAACCTTTTAAGCCCTGTTTAGTAAAGTCTTGAAATGGATCACTATGAATAGTCGTTACCCATTTTGCCTTTATTCTCTTTTTCATTAAAGAAACATAGAAATTAGCCCTAGGACCATGCGTATGAACTACATCAAATTTTTCTTTATTAATAAAATCACTTATATTCTTTAAAATGGATAAATCATAGCGCGATTTTTGTGAAAACACATGGACTTTTATCCCTAACTCCCTTGCTTCCTTCGCAACAATTCCATCTTCAAATACTGCTAATTCTACTTCACCAGTTGGAAACTGATCGAGAAGTGAAATAATATGTGTTTTCCCTCCCCCATCTTCTGCTCCTGCATTCATATGCAATATTCTCATATTTTTTCCTCCTTTAAATCCTCGCTACGTTTCCATCTATTTTTATTTTACTGTACTAAAAAATAAAAGCTAACAAAAGTTAGCTTTTATTTTTATCATTCAATTTCTAGGTCTACTATTAGATAAGCTAACACCACTACAAAGTATATCCCAACTCCTGGTGCTGTTAAAATATGTCCTGCAATATAAGCAATACCTAACGCTAACAATAAGCTTGCTGAAATCATTCCATATTTTATATTAAATATGTCCTTAAATCTCGTAGCAAATGCTAGTAGAATTCTTAGCCCGTAATAAATAAATGGAATCATTAGTAATACAAAGCCAATAATCCCAAAATCATAAAACCAATCATGGAAGTCCATTTCAATTAGTTTTGGATCTGGCTGCTTTTGTTCATTATATTTAAAGTTACCTGCATAACCCATTCCTAATAACTTTTGTGACATTGGCGCTTCTTTAAAGAACTGCTTATGTCTTTCTTCATATACTTGACGTCCACTGAAAATAAGATTTTCTTGATTTTCTTTCTTTTGCTCTTTTTCAAGTTCTTTCTTAACTTCTACTTCTATCTTCGCTTTTTCTTCTGGTTTTTCAACCTTATGGTGCTTTTCTTCTTTTTCTTTAATTTCTTGTTCTTTTTTCAGCTTATCTTTAATTTCTTGTTCTTTTTGATCTTGTTGTGCCACATTTTGCTCTGTTAAATAGTTATTGTGAATACCCATATTTTGCGCTAATGGTGTTTGTTTAAACGTCCCAACTACACCGGCTAATAGGATAATAGCAATTACTGCGTTAAGTGCAAGAGATTTTTTATTCGGATTTTTTCTATCAAATAATAATTGCAGTACAATGATCCCTATTGCTGCTGCTAACGTAGCACCAATTGAGCCCATTCCTACTTTCGTACCAACTTGGATTAGCGAATAAATCATTAAAAGTGATGGGATCCAATATAAAACGTGCTTCATGCTTTTTGTTTTTTGAATAGAATATAGTACCACAATAGGGAAAATAATAGCTAAGATTGAACCTAGTTCATTTCCTGCATAGAACCAACCTCGAGAACCAACCTTCATCCATTCATAACTACCAAAGTCAGTAGATGTTGAAATAGAAATAACCATAATTGCATTAATGATTAATGTAGAATATACAATACTATTTCGAACCTTATCGCTAATATTAACTGTCTTTTTCAATGATTTTAAAGCTAAAATGTATGACCCCAGCATAATATATATATATAATGCTTTCGCAACGAACTTAACTTCTTCACCAAGTACAATAGGATCCTTAACTAGTTTGTTATTAATAAATCCTACCCCTAAAACTCCGGCTAATAATATAAGATAAATTAAAAACTTTCTATTTTCCTTCTCTTTTGCCTGAATTAAAATGTAAATACCACCAACAGCCATAATAAGGAATCTTACTAAAATTCCAACGGTAGCATTTGACTTTAATAAAGTGATGCTAAGAGACGTTAATAAATCTAAAACAGGCTGTAAAATAATAAAAAAGAGCAAAAAATGCTCAAATCTAACCCTAGCTTGATTTGCTAACATTCCAAGACCTCCATACAAAATCTTAACATTATCTTTTAATCATAATTTATTATCGTTAAAACACACCTAGCAATTATAACATAACTCATATTTAAATTGAGAACTATTTTTATACCGAAACTAGCCAATCCACCTTAAGTAGTACTAGAAAATATTATCCTTTAGCTATCCTTCCCTATCTCTATAAAAACTATCTAACACTCTTTCACTTATTATCAGTATTATAGTAACATTTGTTAATCTATGTATTAACATATAAAATTCGATAATTACAAAATGACATCCACTCGGCTACCCTACAACGAAAAATTAACCTTGCTTCGTTTTCCCCTAAACATTTTCAAACGCTTTCTTTATGTATTTTATCCGTTTTTCTACATGTAACGAAAAGTAATTGTTATTTCCAATACTTTAGTGTATATTTTTTCTCTGGAACATCTTTAAGAGGAAGGGATTAAGGCCATGTTATTAATCGATATATTTACGTTTCTTGGCATTATCGCCGCTGCCATTTCTGGTACATTAGTTGGTTTAAAAAAAGATTTAGATTTATTTGGTGTCCTTTGTTTAGCTGTAGCTACTGCGCTCGGCGGCGGTATTATTCGTGATATCATGATTGGTAACCTGCCCCCTGTCGCATTTGTAAAACCCATTTACTTTTTCGTAAGTGTATTATCAGCATTATTTACTTGTATGTTTTTTGAGCGCATCAATAAACTTCAAGTCGTTATTATGCTTTCTGATGCTGTTGGCTTAGGCGTTTTTACAGCTATTGGTGCAAATGCGGCAATGTCACATCATGTTGATGCCTCATTTCTAGTTGTTTCAATGGGAGTCATTACAGGTATTGGAGGCGGTATTTTGCGTGACATTTGTGCTCAAGATATCCCTTACGTATTCCGAAAAGAGATTTACGCAATCGCTTCTATCTTAGGAGCAATTAGCTTCCTAATCACACACGCTATGGGGGCGCACGTATTAGCTTTCTATGTTTGTTTATTAGTAACATTCGTTATTCGTGTCGTCACTGTAATATATAATGTGCATTTCCCTGTTTTCTTTAAAACACATGCTAAAATTAATAAAGGCCATTAAGAGAATTCTAGATAGAATTCTCTTAATTTATATACTATTCAACGAACTAATATAGAGTAATTATATATAAGCATATATAATTACTCTATATTAGTTTTAAAATTGAAAACGTTTTATAAACAGGGGGAAGAATGATGCTTGGGGTTTTCAAAAAAAATATTAATAAAACAAATGCCAGTATAATCGAATTAAGTAAGGACCAACAAATAACTTTTAATGTACCTACTAATTCTGAATTAAAAATTCAAATGGATATGCTACATATTTCAAAAGAAGATTTACAAGTTGTAAAAGTACTACAGCCTTTTATTTATGCAGAAATTGATTGGATTACTGAAAAATTTTATGCCAACATTACAAAACAACCTAATTTAATTACTATTATTGAACGTTACAGCTCTATTCCAAAACTAAAACAAACTTTAAAAACACATATTAAAGAATTATTCAGCGGCAATATGCATGAAGATTTTATTGAACAGCGTGTTAGGATTGCCAAAAGACATGTACAAATTGGTTTACATCGAAAATGGTATACTGCTGCTTATCAAGAATTATTCCGCTCTATCATGAAGATTTTACAAACAAAAATATCAACAATCGATGATTTTTCTTATTCTATAAACGTTATAAATAAATTATTCACTCTTGAACAAGAACTCGTTCTTGCAGCTTATGAATCTGAATATGAAAGAATGCAAAAAGAACATGAAAAAGAAAAAGAACTAACTGCTATGACAATTACGCATATCGCAACAGAATTAGCTGCTGTATCTGAAAAAACAAGCTCTTCTATTCAAAAACTAACTGCCAAATCTGAAACTATTGTAGAAATTGCTAAAACAGGTACATCATTAGCTACAACATCTGAAGAAAAAGCGAATAAAGGGAAAGAACAATTAAACCAGCAAAACAAACGAATGGGATCTATTCAAATGAATATGGAAACGATTATTACAGATACTCATGAACTTCTCGATATTTCTAACAAAATTAACGAAATCATAGATATTGTTAAATCAATCGCGGAGCAAACAAATTTACTCGCACTAAATGCTGCTATCGAGTCTGCACGTGCTGGAGAATTTGGGAAGGGGTTTTCTGTTGTTGCTGGTGAAATCCGAAAATTATCAGAGCAAACGAAAGAATCTATATTTAACGTTACAAAGCTCGTCGAAAAAACAAATGAACAAATTACTCGTGTCTCGTCTTCCGTGAAACAAATTAGCTCTCTCGTATCAGAAGGAACGGATAGTATGTCGGCAACAGATCGATACTTCCAAGAAATTGTAAAAGATATGTCTAACTCAAAAGAACAGAATAAGAAAATTGAACATGAGCTACAAGCTATTTCACAAGTAATGAAAGGAATTCAAGATGATTCCTCACAAATGGCTCTAACAGCCGATAATTTACAACTAGAACTAAATCGATAAGATATAATCAGCCCTCACCAATCGGGATTTTACGAGTAGCAGGGCCCCCACCTAACTTCTTTGCTTTCGCTGAATTTTGAGGTGGGGGGCTTACTGTCCGGAAAATAGCGGGATAAAATTCAAGTCAGGCATACTTTCCATTTGCACTGACTACTAAATTTCATCTTCCATCAAAAAAAAGAATCCAGAATGGATTCTTTTTATTTTCTGAAAAATATTTTTTGACAATACACATAACTCATATAAACACCAAAGCTCTGCAAAATAAACAATGCCGGCATAATTACATTGTAATATGCCATATCTACTTGGAAGAGCCTTAACAATACGTAGCCACTAATTAAAAATAAGAACAACATATATCCCTCATTTTGTTGTTTCTTAATAAGGAAGTGTAATAGAGCTATAGTCATAAACAATGTTACGGCTATATATATCAGTTTTTCACATTTGAAAAGAATAGAATTTATCCCCTCATCTGAAAACTGATTTATCATCGGCTCTAAAAGTTTAAATCTTTCTCCCTCAATCTCTTTTAACTTTTGATCAATATGCTCTGTTACACTTTGATTTTTCGTTATTTTTTCCTCATGTTTCGTTTTTCCAATTAAGACAGATTGAACATACGTCTCATTCGAAATCGTATATTGTGACAATCCCATTGCCTTAATTCCATAATTCACCCCAAAATGAGTACTATAAAATAGAATAAGTATCCCTACCATCTTTAGTAACACTTTTTGTTTCGTTGCTGATTGAAACACTTCAATTAATAATACATATACAGTGATAAAAATAGGAAAAAATAATCCCATTGGAAAAATCATATTACTAAATGCAAATAAAACCGCTGAAAACACCCACATATAAGGATGATCTAACCCTTTATATAAAAGTATGTAACAAGCAAAATAAAATAAAAATATTGCAAGTGACTCAGGAGTTAATACGGAACTCAGCAATATATTTGGAATATACAGAGCATAAAATATAGAAGCAATACGACCACATTCTTCTCCAAAAACCATTGCCGCAATACGATAAATAAAAAATGCGGTTCCTGCGCAAAATAACACATTAAATAGTTGTAAAGCGAGTAATGTATCACCAAATATACGAATAATTACTGACTCATATATAATAAAAGGCAAATGAGTTACAGTCTCTATATTATTACCAATTGCAATCTGCTTTGCAGACTCATACATCACTTTCATATCACCAATTATTGGAACGTCTACAAATAACATCATACTAAGTCTCACAACTATAGATATACTTATAAGAAAAATAAGAAATTGTTTATCTGTAAAACGATATTGTAGAATTGATGCCACTAACAAAATAAGTATGACGAAAATTGCCAATATGATTGTTACACTTGTTGTACTTCCTCCAAAGAATTGCTTACTTGTCTCAAATGCTACCCAGCAACTATAAACGAAAAATGCGAGCATCGCACTGATCGTAATTTTATTGAAGAAAGATGAAAAATTTGTTTGTATATGATTCATATGTCCATTGCACCTCTATTTCCATTCATAACAAAATGATTCTATCATGAATGGGTACACGGCTGATAGGGAATTTCTATGACGAATACATAGTCATTACTTTTTACTTGCAATGTAAGCGAATCCTCTTTTACACTACATTTTAGATAAAATAAATTTTCTTTCAGTTACATGAATACAAATACAGAAGTTTAAATAATCCTCTTTTGGAATACACTTTACTTCATTAAATATCTAATATGAGTACTCCGCTTACACATATTATTCTGATTGAAAACAGACTATAGGGGCTGAATATATGGAAAAGAAATTCATGCGAGAATCTAAAGCAATTAAGACAACACGTGTTTTTCCTAACGATTTAAATAATCACCAAACACTTTTTGGAGGGAAATTATTAGCAGAAATTGATAGTATTGCTTCAATTGCGGCTGCAAGACATAGTCGTAAACATTGCGTAACAGCATCTATTGATTCAGTTGATTTTTTAACTCCAATTCACCAAGCTGATTCTGTTTGTTATGAAGCATTTGTATGTTATACAGGGAAATCTTCAATGGAAGTTTTCGTAAAAGTAATCGCAGAAAATTTATTAGCAGGCGAGCGTAGAATTGCTGCTACTTGCTTCATTACATTTGTGGCTATAAAAGATGGAAAACCTTCGTCCGTACCACAAGTACTACCTGAAACTCAGGAAGAACATTGGTTACACACAACCGGTTTAGAACGCGCGGAAAACCGAAAAAAGGGACGTTTAAAAAGTAAAGAGATGGCTGAAGTTTTAACTTTAAGTAAGCCTTGGAATATTTAACATAATCTTCTCATCATACATGCACAGGTCCTGCCTTGCATGTATTTTTTATTATAAAAAAATACTATCGCTTGCCTTTGTATCAGTGGCTTCCTCCTAAAATCACCCATCAGTTTTTCCTTTATTTTCTTATACTTTTAATGGTATATTAAGTAAAGTTGTTTATAAATAACCATAATATAGTTAAATATGTAAGGGGTGGTGCGGTAATGTCTATCGAGGTACCAATTTCAATACCAAAAACTTTGATTATTATTCCAGCCTATAATGAGGAAGAAGCAATTGCAGATACATTAACAAGATTACTAGAACTAAAACAACATTTTACAGCGTTAAGCATTTGCGTTATTAATGATGGCTCACAAGATAAAACAGCTCAAATCGTAAAAAATTTCCCTGTTCATCTTATTAATCTACCATATAATCTGGGCATCGGTTCAGCTGTACAAACTGGCTATAAATACGCATATGAGAACGGATATGATATTGCAATTCAGTTCGATGCTGATGGACAACATAATCCGGATGATTTATACAAAATTATACAGCCTATTGCTGAAGGCCAATGTGATATGGTGCTAGGTTCACGCTTTACAGAAAAAACAGCTTACAAAGGTAGTATTTCAAGGAGAATCGGTATTTTTTATTTTACTGCCCTACTGAAAGTTTTAACGAAACAAACATTTATGGATCCAACTTCTGGATATCGTGCTATCAATCGAGAAGTAATTACGATTTTTGCACACAATTATCCAAAAGATTATCCAGAGCCAGAAGTTCTTATTCATTTAAAAAAGAAAAAACTTCGCATTAATGAGATATCTGTAAATATGCAAGAGCGACAAGGTGGACAATCTTCCATCACACCTCTTAAATCTGCATATTACATGATTAAAGTAAGCCTTGCTATATTGATGCAAAAAATCGTGAAAGGTTGATAGTGAATGCATATAATTACCTTTTCATTCATCTTTATTTTGTTATTATTCTTCTTAATTATTAATTCCATTCGTCGCGGGGCTTTAGAAACAAAATATGCTATTTTGTGGATTTTCGTTTGTGTTGCAATGGCTATTTTAAGTTCTACTGATAAAATTATAAATTGGATTGGAAAACTATTAAAAGTAGAATATCCACCATCCATCTTATTCTTATTTGGATTATTATTCTGTTTCATCTTAATTTTTGACCTAACAAGAAAAATTTCTAAGCTACACCATCAACTTGTAACATTAACGCAAGATTATGCATTATTAAAGCAAAAATTAAACGTAACACAAACACAAACTGAAACTGATAACGAATAGTTTTCTATTTAAATATGAATATATATAAAAAAACATCTTAATTTCTTTAAAAAATTAAGATGTTTTTTTATTTCAAACTATTTTTTACTAATTAATAATTTACTAATTTTCATAACCGTTGCCACAGTTCCTACTCCAATTATAATAAATAAAAATGGAATTAATGGTAATGCATATCTTTCATATGCGGCATAAAAACAGGTTAAAGCTGTTTGCAGTAAAAGAATTGACCATAAAAATGTAGTCTCTCTCCACCTTTTTAAAAGGAAGATAAATGAAAGTATTGTACATATTAAAAACATTGTCTTAATAAAATTATGTATTTCATTCATATCCTTTGCAGAAACATTAAATACTTCAATATTATGCTCTATAGAATAATACGGTTTTTTCCACATAATTTCTGGCTTCAAGATTAAATAACTCTCTATCATGGAATTCCTATCTGTTTTCCACCATTCTTTCATTTTATCCTTCGCTATTTTTTCTTCTAATTCCATAAATTCATGTGCTTCCAAATTAGGGTACTTGGCGTGTAATTCTACTTCAAGTTCTGCCATATTCTTACCTTCTGGGTAACCTTTCCCTTGATACGTTCCAAGTAATAACGGATTCCCTGCCCCAGCAGTTAGTGGAATAAACTTATCAAATTGAATGTAATTGCGGGCCCACCATGGTCCAAGTACGATAAGTCCTATTCCTATACTTATAATCGCTTGCTTCATCATAATGCGGAATGGATAGCGCTTCATTAAGAGATATATAAATAATGGTATTGGATATAAAGCAACTTGTACGCGTAAGTACAATGCTAAAAAGTAGAAAATTAATACAATTAGAAAATGTTTCGTTTTATGAGTATCAGCTAATTTTAAGCTCCAATATAATAATCCCAATGAAAAGAATAGAAACGGTCCTTCTGTTAAAGTTAAATTTTCCACAACAATCTCTGGAGGATACACAGCTAATAAGAAAGCACCTATTAATCCTGCAGCGGGATTCAATAAATAAGTACCAATCTTATAAGTTAGTAAAATACTAAGTACCCCTAATAGGATAATAATTAATTTAGCTACAAAAAGGCCTTCATTGCCATTTCCAAAAAAGTAAAATACAGTAGCTAAAAACGCTGGAAAACCTGGCATAATATGAATAGTTGGTTTATCCGGCTCATGATATGTTAACATTCCTGTTTCCAATAAAATATTTGCCGTTTTTTGATAGCCTAGATCATCGCTAGCTAGAGTCAAATCTGCACCATGTGTTTGTAAAGTTGCAAAACGAAGCGCAAAACCGACTATCATAATAATCCCTAAAAGAATTACATTAGATTTGCGAGTAAATCGCCTTAACATCTCATCTTCTCCCTTCAAATACATAATTTTCAAATTATATTTCTATATTTTTACAAGACAATATATTCTATAATAAATACTTTTTATATAAAGTACAATAATAGAAAGTTGATTTACAAAGTTTATATGCGTTAAACTGATACAGATGTTCTTGTAATCTTCTTCCTTTCAAAAGGCTTGTATATATGGTGCAAGACATAAAAAATTTGAGGAGATAAAAATTCTATGATGGAACAAAAACAACTTGTTTCTGTTGTCATACCCCTGTATAACACAGAAAAATATATTGAAGAAACAATGCAGTCAATACTGGATCAAACATATAAAAACATTGAAATTGTAATTGTAGATGATGGAAGTAAAGATCAATCACCTTCTATCGTAAAAAATCTTGCAGAAAAATATCCGGGTCAAGTAAAATACGTTCACCAAAAAAACCAAGGTGTTTCAGTAGCTCGTAATACAGGGATTGAAAATGCTAGCGGAGAATATGTCGCTTTCCTTGATAGTGATGACTTATGGCATCCAACTAAAATTGAGAAACAAATCGAGAGTATGCATAAAAACAACATGGACGCGTGCTATTGTGGTTATATGAATTTCTACGAAGAAACAGGTGAAAAGGTTGAGCATACAACAAACTTTATTAAAGGTGATATGGCAAAAGCATTCTTAACACACCAAGTTGTTGCTCAAACAAGTACTTGGATTTTCAAACGCTCTATCGCAATGAATTATAATATCCGTTTTACACCAGGATGTAGCTGGGGAGAAGACTTGGAGTTTTTATTTAAACTAATGAGTGTGACAAATGTATGCTATGTCGATGAATACTTAACATATTATAGAATCTTATCGGAAGGAAATCTTTCTTCTAAATATAAAGATTACGAATTAAAAACCACTAAAGAACTGGAAGTATTCAATCGTATGAAAGACTGGGTACATAATAAATCTCAAGACTTCATTACGAAAGACCCTCAGTCACTTATTGAGATTCTTGAGACTTATTTATTCCCTTATACGGTTATCAATAATGCTTGTATATACATTAAAGAAAACTCTCAATTGGATAATGCTCAAGTTCAATTAATCAAAAAAGATATAAAGAAATATTGCCGTAAAATCTATTCAAAAAACGGAAAGCGTAGTAAAAAACTATATGCAATGCTTTGGTTTGTGCGAATTAAATTTCTGTTTTCTTAAACCGAAAATATAGTACTCACCTCTCTTTCCGTAAACAAATCAAATTTACAAATAGGACAAACTAAAAAAGTCCTAAAGAATAGAAAGGTTTTTTCTCATGAAAACAAATAAGATTCTTAAAAATGCCTCCTACCTATTTGTAGGAAATATTACTGTTCGATTTGTACTTGCTATCGCGACGATTCTCTTTGCAAGATACGTTTCTCCTGGTGAGTATGGAATGTTTACAACTGCATTAGCAGTTTCCGCTGTTATTTGTTATTTCACAGATGCAGGTTTGACACATACGTTTATGCGTGAAGGAACGAGAAAGGATGCAAATATTAGCGTACTAATCAGTAGTTATTTACGCATTCGTTTCGTATTAGCTGTCGTAATTTCTGTACTCTTCGCTATTTTTGCTCAGTTCTTCTATACGGATGTCTACTTACGCGCCATGGTATATTGGGTTGTACTACCGACAATGTTTGGAGCAACTTTACAAGGCGTTGGAATGGCTTATTTCCAAGTAACAGAACGTATGCAATTTACAGCGATTATTTCTGTACTACAAGGTGTAACAGCCGCAGCTGCGCTTCTACTAGGAATGTCGTTGAAATGGTCACTTATGACAGTCGCTGCCATGTACGGGATATCTAGTCTTGTAACAGGAGTCATCGCCTTCATAATGGTACTCCGCCATACAACAGTTCATAAGGGCTGGGACAAAGGAATTTTAGATCAACTGCTGATTTTCACAATCAATGGCATTATCATTATGCTTTTACCACAGTTAGGCCCTATTATATTAGAAAAAGTTTCGACGTATGAGCAAGTTGGATTCTTTGGAGCTGCATCGAAAATACCTGCAGTCCTTTATCAAATACCTGGTGTAATTGCAGCAGCCTTCTATCCAAAATTATTTGCGTTTGGAAATGAAAAGAATATTGATGAACATAGAAAACTATCTCAGTTTGAATTAAAACTGATGTCTTTCTTAGGAATGGGGATCTCCATTCCATTTATCGCTGATCCAAGCTTTTGGATTGTTACTTTGTTAGGTGAAGAATATGCTCCAGCTGGTGATGCCCTTGCCATTTTAGCCTTTATGGTCATTCTACAATCTATTAACTATCCACTTGCTGATAATTTAACGACAATTGGTCAACAATGGAAACGCGCAACAACAATGGGAATCGGACTAGCTGTTGCCGTTATAAGCTACATCGTCTTAGGTGGTCAGTTTGGAATGATGGGAGCCGCTATTGCCGCTATCCTTACCGAGATTACGTTATTAATCGGATTCACTCTATTTGTTCGTAAAGGCTTCTCTTTACTATTTAAAGGGATTATATTCAATACCTTAGCCTTTATAATCAGCTATATTCTATACCGTACAATGTTAATTACCTTACCGCCACTAGTTGCTTTAACAATTACTGGTATATTATACGGTATTATCGGTCTTGCAATCGATCCACAAATACGCGGATTGATTTTAGGATTTATAAATAAAAAACTGGCTCGAAAATAAATAAAAATAAAAACTTCAAATCAAATTTGAAGTTTTTATTTTTATCTTCTTCACTTAAAAAATGAGCCCTTTTCCAATCTATATCTTAAATTGACTTGCCTTTCTGGAATGATTATACTTGGAAACGAACAGCACTAGATGTACAACAGCTATTATTAAGGTAATTCATAGTTAATTCTTCATGTAAATATTAACTATTCACGCCCTAAATTTAACACAAATTGCACAAATGAACACTTTATTAATACTATTAAAAATCGCCGATTCATACATAGTTTTTCTTCATCCTAAAACGATATCCAGAGATGAAGAATGTGGCAATTGCATTTAAGGAGGCTTATTTATTTAATGACTTCAGAAGTAAATAAAAGAACATTTTTCACTAAAAGCACACTTATTATTATTCCATTATTAATAATATGTGCATTTGCTTTTCATTACTTTTTCCTAAAATCAGACAGTGTATTTTCTAGTACGGGAGATGCATTATCACAATTCAGTTTCTTTACATTCCTTTTACAACACGCATTTAAAGATGGGAATTTATTTTGGTCTTGGGATTATGGATTAGGTGGAGATTTATTCGGAGAATTTAGTTATTACTATAGTACAGCACCATTTTTCTGGCTTACACTTCTACTTCCTAAACTAAATTTTGACCAAATCTTTGAGATGAAGCTATATATGAGTATTTTAAAAAGTACATTAGCGATGTTATTCATGTATGGTTCTTTACGTTATCACAATAAAACTATTTTTTCTTCTTTCATTTCTGCCATTATATATGGAGGATGTGTAACTTTCATTCGCCATTCTTTATTATGGGATTTCATGGCAGATGCTATAGTGTTTTTACCTTTAGTAATATGGGGATTAGATAAATATATTTTAGAGCGAAAAAAGGGATTATTCCTGTTTGCAACAGCACTTATGCTTGCATCAAATTTCTATTTCGCTTTCATTACTAGTATTTTTATCTATATTTATGCCTTTTTCCAATATTTCGCTACACAGCAGAACAAAACAATTAAAACATTTATAATTTATTATATTAGAATTGCTTTTCTATATGCTTTATCACTAGGTTTATCTGCTGTTTGCTTTATACCATCTGTAAATGGTGTATTTAGTTCCGATCGACTCGCTACAAAATTTACTATACCGTTATTTTTTGAAGATACGTTTTATAAAAACTTAATGGAAAGTATCTTTTTCATTAATAATACAGAGGATTATCAGCTTGCATTCCCTGTTTTCATCCTCTTCCTTATTACTAGCGCGCTTCTAATACGCAATAAACTTGTCACAAATAAATTGCTCTTTACTGGGTTTATGTTAGTGCTATATATGCTTCCATATACGTATTCCGTATTTAATGGCTTTTCTGCTATGCAATACAGATGGTTTTACTTATTTGCATTTGTGGTTGCGCAAACTGTCGCCTACATTTTAGATTGGATGCTGCTCCACAAAAAGAATGTCAATTCTTTAATAGGTCCTTTGCTAGCAACAGCATTATTTATTTACGCATTCTATAGAAAAGTAAATATAAACGCACAGCCGCTACAAACGATTGATAAAATTTTAATTTGCACTACTGTATTATCTATTATTACAATATTACTATGGCGCTATTTATCAAAAGTAGCCTTACAATGTTTCATTGTATTAAATGTACTCGTCAATGTAATATTTATTAATTACTTCTATTCAGATTTTGCTCTTAGTAAACACTTTAATCAAGCAGGCGTGACAAAAGAATCATTACATGGGCCAGGTCTTGATAATAAGGATGAAATTGACGCAATTCGTTATATACAAAATCAAGATAAAGATTTTTATCGAATTATCAATCCAAACAATAATTATAAAAATACGCCGATGTTGCAAGGTTATCATGGTACAAGTACTTATCAAAGCTTAGTCAATTATCATGTTCATGACTTTATGAAGAATAAGTACAATGTTTTCCAAGGATATGATAGCCCATCTATGTTCTTCCAGTTAGATAAACGATTATTCCTTGAGAACATGCTAGGGGTAAAATATTATGTACTAAGTGAAGGTGCTAATAAAACCGAAATTCCTTATGGCTATAAGCATTTACAACAAGTAGGTCCTTACAACATTTATAAAAATGAATTTGCACTACCATTAGGCTATGTATACGAAGCTGGAATAAGTGATGAAGAATTTTCAAAACTTAATTTTGCCGAGAAAGATCAACTTTTATTAGATGCTGTAGTTGTAAATGATGTTGGAAGTCTTCCATTAAAACAATTTAATACAAAACAGCTAGATTCAAAACAAATTAAGATTAATCCAAATAAAATGAAGTGGGAAAATATAGAGAAAGAGAAAGATATACTCACTGTTCATGAAAATGGGCGTATAATAGTACCTATTGATAATAACGATATGTTAGGTGATCTTCTTGTTGAAATTAAAATTAGAAATATAAACAAGGAATCATTTGGAGTTACCGTGAATGACAAATCTATGATAAAAGGTAATGAGGATGGAGCTTATGCTTATCCGTTAGAAAGATTTGTTTACAACTTAGGAAAAGATGCGAAGCCAACCGAGCTAATCATTTCTATTCCTACTCCTGGTCAATATGAGTTGAAAGACTTACAAATCAACAGTACTAACTATCAGACTGTCCCTAAAAAAGTAAATACTTTAAAAGAAAATAGTCTACAAAACATTTACTATGAAGGTAACTCCTTAAAAGGTGAGATTAATTCCACTAAGGATGGATTACTATATTTATCGGTACCGTATAGTAAAGGATGGTCAATAAAAGTTGACGGTAAAGAAACGGAATTTACGAAGGCTAATTCCGCCTTTATTGGCGTTCCTATTTCCAAAGGGCAACATGTAGTTGAAATGAAATACGTCACACCTTATTTCAAAATGGGTCTCGTTATTTCTATCATTTCATTTATCATTTGCATCTCGCTTCTAGTTCTTGGAGATACGAAAAGATATTCAAAATTAAAAAATCGTTTTAAAAAAAGTTATTAAAATGAAGTGAAGTAAAAGTTGAAGATGATTGCTTCACTTTTACTTCATGCCCAGTTTAAAATTACACCTAAGGAGGTCCTAACATGACCCTTTCAATAGTAGTACCATGCTACAATGAGGAAAAGGTGCTTCGTGCCTTTTATTCAGAGACTTCTCTTGAAATTCATAAATTAACTACCGATTATGAATTTGTTTTTGTTAATGATGGTAGTAAAGATGATACCTTAAATATTTTACGTGATTTAGCTAGTGCAGATTCATCGGTACACTATATATCGTTTAGTCGAAACTTCGGAAAAGAAGCTGCAATGTTAGCAGGTTTAAAATACGCTACAGGCGATGCAATCGTTATTATGGATGCTGACTTACAACACCCTCCTACATTAATAAAAGAACTGTTAGAAGGATATAACGACGGCTACGACCAAGTCATTGCAAAAAGGACAAGAACTGGTGATTCACCCGTTCGCTCTTTCGTCTCTCGTCTTTACTATAAAGTAATGAATAAATTTGTAGATATTGAATTAGTAGATGGTATTGGTGACTTTAGACTTTTAAGCCGAAGAGCAGTGGATTCTTTAGTATCCTTAAGTGAATACAACCGATTTTCGAAGGGCTTATTCTCTTGGATTGGTTATAACGAGTTAATCATTGAATATGAAAATGTATTACGTTCTGATGGAGAAAGTAAATGGACCTTCTCGAAATTATTAAATTACGGAATTGATGGTGTAATTTCATTCAATAATAAACCGTTACGTCTATCTATATATCTTGGATTACTAACAACCATTTTTGGACTTTTATATGTAATCACTACGTTCGTTCAAATCATCCTTGGTGGTGTGGAAGTTCCTGGTTACTTTACTCTCATTTCCGCTATACTATTTATTGGCGGTATTCAACTCATATTCCTAGGGGTTATTGGTGAATATATCGGTCGTATTTATTATGAAACAAAACGTAGACCACATTTTATTGTAGCTGAAAAGAAAGTTAGTGAAGTTAAACAAAAGGCATAACAAAAAAGTTACTTCTATAGGTAGAAGTAACTTTTTTATATCCTAACATTTACACACTCTTTTTTTGCATAGATATAATCATTTCTTTTAGCCCATTATAATACGAAGTTTTTGGTATCTCCCCGATACACCTCTCATATTTCTCCCCGCTTAATACAACTGGTTTTTCCGTCAAATATAGCATTTCCACAAATTCTTTCATCTGCTTATCAAACAGACCAATGAACTGGATCATTCCTCTTTTTACAGCTATTATTCGTTTGGTATATCCCGTTAATTCCCGTATGTGTTGAATCATTTCCTCACCTGTAATGACACCATAACCTGGTATGTTCCAATTTTGTCCATAGGCCTCATCATGTGAAGCTAATTCAACCATCGCTTTTGCACCATCTGGTGTAAAAATATATTCACGGGCAATCTTTTTATCTCCAACAAAGCTAGACATTTTATTTGCAAGTATTCCCTTTAATGTATGATGGACAAGTGTATTTTCTGCATTTGGACCATAAAAGTCTGGGAAATGAGCAATAAACATTCGTACATTAGCTTGTTTTGCCATCTCTTCAAGTTGTAAACGAATCTTCCCTTTCTTTGTTTGTGGTCTCTTTTTAGCATCTTCTTTTACAAGCCCTTCCCCTTGCCTTCCATACGCATAAATATTATCAACTATTCCTAGTTTGATACCGTAATGTTTCGATACCTCTAATATGTTTATCAATAATTTCTCTTGTTGTTTCTCCCAATCTGAATACGGAATATTTACAGCATGAAATATAATATCAACATCTTTAGCGGCATTCATTATATCCTCTTGTATAAATACATCGCCTGCTACAACTTCTACATGTTTGTTCCCAGAAAATAATGCACCTAATCTCTCCTTATTTCTTGCAAAAGCAACTACATGAATCCCTCGGTCACATAATTCGTTTACAATTGCATAACCCATTGAACCAGAAGCACCTAATACTAAAGCCTTCTTCATTATAAATCCCCTCCTAAATTAATTAACCACCGTTCAATTAATGTTAAAAAGAAAATCACTTACATAAGAAGCGATTTTGAAATAAACTCTACATGTACTTTAGCCAAACCTTGTAGTTCTTCAAACGTTTGACCACTTCTGCAATAATGTGCTACAAATCCATGTAATGATAAAAAAACAGACCATATTATCATCGCATTTAATTTCCCATCACATAAAGAAGAAATAACCTTCGCAAATTTTTCATAGCTAACATTAGGACTATTTGCCAAACACTCTTTTAATTCGGCATCTTTAATTAAAAACATAATTTCATAATGACTCTGATTTCTTAGACCAAATTCAATAAAACCGAATAAAACTGCTCTTAGTTGCTCTTCTCTCGATAATTTTTGATTACAAATTTCATCTAACTTTTTATTTAATAATTGAAAATCCTGTTCCACCATTGCGTAAAATAGCTCTGCTTTGTTTTTAAAATGATAATAAATCGAACCATGGCTATATCCAAGTTCTGTTGCAATTTTGCGCATTGAAGTATGTTGATATCCTTGTGCTATAAATAGCCCCCTAGCTACATTCATAATCATTTCTCTTGTTAGTTCTTGTTTAACTGCTTTCCTTGGCGACATATTTCATACCTCACACATTTAATTAACCGCTGTTCAATTATATTATATATTTTCAGAAAATTAATGCAACCCTTTTTTTGAAAAAATATACATTTTGAAATGATGGCATTATATGAAAGAATTTAGTATCATGATTCAAGGTACTATTTCAAGTTGGACGGAGGATACTATGAGCTTATTAACAGTTGAAAAATTAGGACATACATTTGGCGATCGTACATTATTTAAAGATGTATCTATGCGATTATTAGCAGGTGAGCACGTTGGATTAGTTGGTGCAAACGGTGTTGGTAAATCAACATTCATGAATATCATTACTGGTCAGCTTATTCATGACGAAGGTCGTGTAGAATGGACACCAGGCACACATTACGGTTACTTAGATCAGCATACGGTTTTAACGCCTGGACGTACAATTCGTGACGTACTAGCGGATGCATTTTTACCGTTATTCGAAAAGGAAACAGCTTTAAATGAAGTTACAGAAAAAATGGGAACTGCTACACCAGAAGAACTAGAAGAACTTCTTGAACAAATGGCAGAAATACAAGATGCACTTGAAGCAGGTGGTTTCTATTTACTAGATATGAAAATTGAAGAGGCTGCACGTGGTCTTGGAATTGATGCTATTGGTTTAGATCGTGATGTTTCAGCACTAAGTGGTGGACAACGTACAAAAGTATTGCTTGCAAAGCTATTACTTGAACAACCAGAAGTGTTATTGCTTGATGAACCTACTAACTATTTAGACGTTGAACATATTCATTGGTTAACAACTTATTTAAAAGAATATCCACATGCATTCTTATTAATTTCTCATGATACAGAATTTATGAACAAATGTGTTGATGTTATTTTCCATCTAGAATTCACAAAAATGACGCGCTATACAGCGACATATGAAAAATTCCTAGAACTAGCAGAAATCAATAAAAATCAACATATAAACGCTTATGAAAAGCAGCGTGAGTTTATCAAAAAGCAAGAAGATTTCATTGCAAAGAACAAGGCTCGTTATTCAACGACAGGTCGTGCAAAGAGTCGTCAAAAACAACTTGATCGCATGGAACTTATTGATCGTCCGGAAACAGCAATTAAACCTGAATTCTCATTTAAAGAAAGTCGTGCAAGTAGTCGCTTCGTCTTTGAAGGTGAAAATGTAGAAATCGGATATACACATCCGCTACTACCAAAGCTATCAATGACAATTGAGCGTGGTGAAAAAATTGCTATTGTTGGATGTAATGGTGTTGGTAAATCAACGTTACTAAAAACAATCTTAGGTAAAATTAAACCTTTAAACGGTAAAACAAGTCTTGGTGACTTCTTAGAGCCTGCATACTTTGAGCAAGAAGTTAAAGCTGATAATATAACACCAATTGATGATGTATGGAATACATTCCCTGGCCTAGACCAGCATCAAATTCGTGCGATGTTAGCAAAATGCGGATTAAAAAATGAACATATTTCTCGCCCATTAAGTCAATTAAGTGGTGGAGAACAAGCAAAAGTTCGTTTATGTAAGTTAATGGGTGAAGAAAGTAACTGGCTACTATTTGATGAGCCGACAAACCATCTTGATGTTACAGCAAAAGAAGAACTTAAGAAGGCTATGAAAGCATATAAAGGAACAATTCTCCTTGTATGTCACGAACCGGAATTCTATGAAGATTGGATCACAAAGGTTTGGGATGTTGAAAAATGGTCAGAAAAAAATAACTAAATTATTTCATATTGGTAAAAAAGCCGTTCCTAAAAATATGAAGTGACCCCCGAAAGTTAGACA
>NZ_JXIS01000020.1:0-103362 GCF_000836715.1 Bacillus sp. L_1B0_5
TTACATTTTTGAGTCGTCCTTTTTGCTTTAAAATCATTTTTAAACTGTTTTTAATAATTACTGCGCCCCCGCCATAAATAAACACGTATGGATCGTCTTTCATATCATCGATTTTATTTATAATATCTGTTGCAACACGCGCTGCTAAACCTAATAGTGCCGGCTGTGATTCCTCAACTAATAAGATATTTCTCGGATGCTTATCATTTAAATAAATTTGATTGAACTCTGTAATGCTATCAATCGTCTTAGTTGGATACTTCCGGTTCCATCTCGTAATGATTTGTAGTAACGTTTCTTTTACACCATAAGATAAACCTTTACTTAGTTGCGGACGGAAATTTACCCCTAATGAAACAACTTCTTCTGTCGTCCCTGCACCAATATCAAAAGAGAGTAGTGTTTTATCTACAAAATCAATTTCAGAAACTTGATTTTGCTCACATTCTATTTTATGTTTCACAACATTTCCTTCTTCATCATATACAATGCCCCACGTCCCAGAAGCGCCCTCAGGCAGGCATTTACAAAACTCAATTGAAACATTAATTGTCACATCGCGTCCGTTCGGATAATGGAAAATAACCTTATGATTTCCCATATAACGTTTTGCATTTTCAGCAGCTATTTCTTGTGTAATAAGCTGCATAGGAAGAGCGACAGATAAATCATAACGAATATTAATATGGCTAGAAGTTGGACTTTGACGCATAGCGCTTACCGCCAAACCTGATAGTATTGTAATAACCATTAACTCATCCGTTGACTTATTCGATTTTTTCTCTACCTCAGTACCTTTTAATTGATCTTGAATGACTTTTTCTCCAACGATGTATCGTACATTATTTAGCATTAACGATGGCGAACTTATAGTCACATCAATGTGGTTTTCTAATTCCGATAATGAAACATCTACCTCATCTAAGAGTCCTGTCGGCTCACCTATATATAAAGAATAAATACTCGGAATAAAAATAGGGTCTTGCCCTTTCACCATTAACTTCAAACCGTTATTTCCTGCATCTGCACCAGCTTTTAAAAGTATAGACATAACTACCCCCTAAATTAATCTGACATCCCTTCCAAATATATGCGAGCCCATTCTTTTACATTCAAATGTATTGTAATTTTTTACTTATCATAAAAACAAAATATTACACACTTACATATTGTGTGTAAAAAGTATTTGACATGATACTTCTACAATTTTATACTTATATTTGTAAAGAGTTTTTTACAATCGAGGGGGGCAATTATTTATTGAATACTAAAAAAACTATTTTTATAATCATTGTTTTAGCATTAATTGCAATACTAGTACATGGCACATATAAATACATCACTGAAGGTTCTATTTTGGGTGGTACGATTTTTGCTATCTCGTTAATACTTAGTAATTTAATTAATCACATTACTTGGGGAGATCCCCACGGTGTATCAGAAGAAAGTCAAGATGAAATGGGCCAACAAATTACATATAAAAGCTTTAAAATTGCGTATTTTGTGCTTGTAGTTGTAATGTTCCTTTTATTAATCTTCTCCGAAGGATTTTCTATGGGGGCTAATTTAGATGGCGTTAAAAACCTCCCTCTGTTCATCGCAATTTGCTCTTCATTCTTTATTTATCCTATTGTCGAACTCATAGTTGCAAAACAATATAAGTAAAAAGATGAGGTTTTCTACATGTAGAAAATCTCATCTTTTTATATTTACATACTCTCTACAATTGCTTTTAATTTATTCACAGTACGCCAATTCCTAACTGTAGCTGGTGTATGTAATTTCTGAAACTGGTTCATTAATTTAGAATTTCGAATGCTATTTTTGAAAAACAAATAAGCAACCTTCTCATCTATATAGCAATCTTCAAGTTCACTTTTAAATGTAAGCAATTGACTACTTTCCTCTTCAGAAAGTACATTAGCTAAAAAAGCAACATGAACACTTTCTCCTTCTAACAATGAATGAACTTCATACGGACATTGTTTAATAATATTTATAAATTCACCATATGTTCTTAGCATGACTGGAACATCGAAATCAAATTCATTTTTTATTTCAGATTGTATTCGGTCCTTTAGAAAGTTTATATCTTCCTCAGATTCGAACACGATATTACCACTTTGTATATATGTTTTCACTTGTTTTAACCCTATTGATTCAAACACTCGTTTTAAATCAGCCATTTTGATTACTTTATGGCCACCGACATTGATTCCTCTTAGTAATGCAATATAAAGTGTCATATTATCCCCCCACAATAAAATGAACTTATCAATTGAATCGATTTTCCCACTCATATTTCTCGGATATTTGTTTTAATTCTTCTAACATATCATGAATAGATAATACCTCAAATAAAATAATAGATTCACTTAAAAAATGGTGATGATAATGATTTGGTTTATAATCTTTTAAATCATTTTTATAACTCCAAAATTGCTTATCTAATTCAGCAATAAGTTTGAAATGTTCCTCATCAATTTCATTACAATGGTTTCTCAATATAGCAATTATAGAATGAATTGTTCGTTGTAATATTTCTCTTTCACTTTGTGACCAGTCACAAATCTCAATTGATACCCGAGCTAAATTATCTATATGGTAAATGATTTGCTGTAATATATGAAGTTGCTTCTGCATCATTAAAAAGCTTCTCATTTCCTTCTTTGTATGTTGATGATATTTCCAATCTTTCTGCTCATATTGAACAAATTGTATCGCCTTATGCAATAATACAGTCAATTTAGATAAATCCTGAGCAGTCTCCTTTTTCATACCTTTTCCTGCAACTAATGCAGTAATCCATTCTTCCATAATATTTGCTGTTTTAGCGAATAGATCCTCTGTACATCCAAAAATCGTTTTCGTGTAGTGGGGTGGGAAAATGAAAAAATTCACTAAAGTAGATACTATAATACCAGTAGATGTAGTAGCTAAACGAATTAAAAATGCAGTAAAATAATGATCTGCCGTAATTGGAATCATAGCTACAGCAGTTAAAGTTGCGACTAAAGTTCCCGCGTGTAACCTTAGTTTTTGACATGTTACGATTGTAAACATTGCAGCTGATGCATAAGAAATTGCTTGGTGACCTAGGAAAAATGTGAAAGTCATAGCATATGCCGATCCAATTGTTGAGGCCAGAAAGCGAATAAGTCCTTTTTTTATTGAGTCTGTTGCAGTTGGTTCAATTGTAACAATTGCTGTTATTACAGCAAAAATAGTTGGAATGTTAAAAAAATCACAAACTAACACTGTAAGAAAAACTGCAATCCCAGTTTTAATCACTCTTCCCCCAACGATATTCCATTTTCTATCTTGATTCATTTTTTATATCCTTCATTTCTATTTCATTTTATATACATATATTATATATTGTTAAAATAAAAAAACCTACTACATGAATATTCAAGAGTAAGTTTTCTATCTCATTATTTCATTATAGGTAAATGCATTATTATTTGTTGGCTAATTGGTCCCATTCTTCTAAAACCTTTATCCTCGAAGCCGACTTTTGCATATAAATTTTGTGCAGGAATATTTCTTTCATTCACAGCAAGTACAACTTCATTTTTTATTGGAAAATAGCGTTTTACAAACTCTTCTAATAATAACAATGACTTTTTAGCGAATCCTTTTCTTTGTCTATTGTGATTAATAGAAAATGACGTTAAAAGTAAAGCATCCTCATTATCTGTGAACTCCTTTACTCTATCTCCCGTTTCCAATGCGAAAAGACCCACCGGTACCCCATTGTAATCTAAAATAACAATCACATTTTTTGTACGATCACTTTTTGCTTTTTCCAGTAATGCGCTTGGATCTGCTGTAAACTGAACTTGTTCACTTGGTAAAGTAAATGTTTGTATAACTTCTTTATATTTCTCCTTATACGGAACTAATTGAATTTCCCCTGTGTGTGTGTTCATGCTAAACTCTCCCATTTTTTAGCTTATTAACTTATACCTTGCTGTGCTTTTGAATGCACTCTTCCATCTAAAAAGGTAATTTCAACAAATGAATTTGGATCGTTTCCTTTCCAAGCAAAAATTTGTTTAATTTGTGTAGAATGTTCTACCCCTTCTTCTATAAGTAAATCCCCTTCAAAACCAATTAAATCTTTCACTTCTGTATAAGTCATTCCTTCATTTATGTTCGAGAAATGATTTATATTGATAGATTCTTTCTGTTGCCTTTCCATCACAGTAGAAGAAGTTGCTGTTTGATTTTTCACTTCTTTTCTCTGTTCACACGCTGTCATACTGAAACCTAAGCATAAACTAAACAATATACATGCGCTTTTTTTCATCATAACAGTTGTCCCTCCCATCATAATTAAACCATATATTCCCTTAAAAATAAACTGAATATTTAATATTATACTTAAAAACCTCGCACAATTAAGTACGAGGCTAATTTCATTTATTCAAATGATTATTTGATTGATCATCCTGTTCTTTTCTTAACTCTTGTTCTTCATCTTTTGGTAATTGTTTATCATTATCTTTAATTGGATTCGTTTCTCGATTTTCAATCATATCATTTGGAACTTGTGGCATTACTCGTCCCACAATAGCCGCTAATTCATCTAGTATACCTTCACCTGTTTTTCCTTTTTTAATTTGCTTTCCGATTTGTTTGAGGCGTTCATACGTATCAACATCTGCTACAACGACTGCATTAGCACCGTCAGGGTCATTTTTTAAACTTTCTGCAACAGAATATTTAATTGATTCAACACGAGTTCGATCAAGTTTTGCTTTTACGTCTATACCTACAATAGCATATTTTCCAACAACGACCGCTGTCGCATCATTCACACCTGGCACACTTGCTGCTAAAGATGCTAAATGATCTGCCGCTTTTTCATTTGGCTTATTGGATTTATTCGTATAATTAACATTTTTCATTGAAACATTTTTTTGTTCCGGCTTTTCGTTTGGGTTTTCTTTTGTTCCAATACTGCATCCAGTTATAACGAAGCAAAGCATTAATATATATATTAGAGTTTTCATTATTTTCACCACTTCACTTTTAAGGTTTAATCATAAATTTTTTCAACAGCTTGCATTTTCTTTACCTTTTCCTCGGCCCCACTATTAGCATTAATGAATATTTGGTACGTATCTTTTCCTAAAGTACCTACAAATTCATAGCAAAGTACTTCATTATGCAAATCATTGACTACTACAGCTTTACGTTCTTCCATGACTTTTACATCCGGATTGATTTTCTTTCTTGCTTCTGCTGCAGTTAGCTTCGCCGATGGAACTGTTCGCTTTTGATGTGACGCTAAATATTCTTTTGCGGAGAACCCAACGATAGAACCATCATCTAAAGCAATTTTCATTTGGATTGCTTCTGGATAAATTCGTACTCCATTTTCATTTACTACATACGTAAATACACCAACATTATCATATTGTGAGCTATCATAAAGCTCCATATTATTAAACTTATGGTCCTTTAAAAATTTTAAACCTTTACTACCTGCATCGTTTAAACTAACTTTCTGTTCTTTAATTTCGCGGTTATTCATAACCCAAATTGGATATCCGCCTTTTCCGGTAATATCCATATAGAACTCATTGTTCGTTGCTTCATCTTTAATTTTCACACTATAGAAGGATTCTTTCGCACCTTTTCCACTTTTCTCTACATCTACTTTTTCATTTCCTTTTAAATTCAAAAACGATTTGGCAATTTTCGCCGCTTCATCTTTAGAAATTGCCTTTCCTTCCGCTTCAAATCCGCCTTTTTTATTTTTTTGCGCACTTGTAAAGGTCGGTCCGAAGTTTGTAGAAGAATATGATGTTACGTTTTTCTCTACAGTTTTCAATCCATCAATAATTGTGTTATCTGCTGGATCACGATTTGATGCAAGTGCCATTTCTACATCCATCCAGCGTAAATTATTTTTCAAAACAAGATGTTGTACTTTTCTTAGTTCATCTTGTATATTTCCTGCATTTGAATATAAAGTTTGTAGCGTTTTATATTCTTGCTCATTTAACGGCTCTTTTTCTAAATCACGAATGGCTGCACGGTAACTGAAATCACCGATATTCGCTAAAAATTCTTCCGTTTTATTAAATGGCATTAATGTTAAAGGAAGTTGTCCTACATCTGAGCGAGCTTCAGATGTTAAACGCCATACATCCGCTAATGCAGGTGATAAAGATGATCGTGAATTCATCGCAAGTGTTGTGCCAATTTTATCGTGTAATAAATCGACTTCGTATGCTAAATCATGGAATGCACGTTGATAGCTATTTTCCGCTCGAATTAAAACCGCATTTTTCTCTTGGTGCTCTTTATAGCCCCAATAGCCTGTTCCTACTACACCGACTGTTAATAATACAATGATAATACCTCGTAACATTGTCCCACCTCCGCTCTATTTACAGAAAATATGTTTACCGATTTTTTTAATTTGTGGACGAGTCCAAATCCATTTACTAGTCGCAGTATCTGGATTGAAATAATATAAAGCATTTCCTGTTGGATCCCATCCGTTAATCGCATCTAAAACTGCTTTTTTTGCTGTTTCATTTGGCGTTAAATATATTTGTCCATCGGCTACTGCTGTAAATGCTCTAGGCTCAAAGATTACACCTGAAACAGTATTTGGGAATGACGCACTTGTAACACGATTCAAAATAACGGCAGCTACCGCAACTTGTCCTAAATACGGTTCACCACGTGATTCTCCGTATACTGCGTTTGCCATAAGCTGAATATCATTTTGAGAATAACCGTTCGGAACATTTGTCCCTTTATTTTGAGGTGGTTTATTCTCTTGTGCAGTTCCGCCGCTATTTCCTTTATTCGTTGTTGTCCCTTTATTAGCAGTTGACTTGTCATACTTCGTTGCCTTCACGAGCATTTGCTTCGTTTTAGCTCCAGCTAAACCATCAACGGGTAATCCGAATTTCTCTTGAAAATTCCGAAGTGCCCAGTATGTACCCCATCCGAAAACACCATCCACTTTTCCCGTATAAAATCCGTTATATTTCAAACGAGATTGCAGTTCAATGACATCTTCGCCAGATGCTCCTCTTTGAATAACTTGATTAGAAAAAGCTTCTACATTCTTTAGTTGTATACTACTGACCATTAAAGACAGTCCTATGAACGCAAGTAAAACTGCTATTTTAAAAATAGCTTTTTGGCGCATAATTTTCCCTCCTTAATTACGGAAATGATTTCTTGGTTATGTTTTGTAAAAGCCTCGCTTTTATGTAAAGAAGACAAAAAAATCCAAACTAATATCGTTGAAAAAATATGTAAACAATATAAAAAAAGGATGAAAGGAGTTCATCATGAAGAAATCGTTAAAACGTGTCGCACTCGTCATTCTGTTCCTAACAACATGTTCAAATATATATACAGGCTCATCAATTGTTCATGCGCAGCCGCCGTATGCCAAATGGGGTAAACTTGCCGTAGAAAAGACGAAAGAACAATACCCAAAAGCAGAAATTATTGACTATCTTCATATAGGTAGAAAACCAAAAACAGTTCAAATAACTGTTGAAAAATTTAAATTGTGGTTACGTGAAGATGGAAAAGAATATGGTGTTTTTGTTGATGTAGAATTTGAAACGAAGACGGAGAAATTTATAAAGTTGTCGTTTCAGAAGACGAGTAGATAAAGTGAAACTTTAATCAGCCCTCACCAATCGGGCTGCCCGTTAATGCGGGATAAAATGAAACCCCACTGTTAAAAATGGAAACAGTGGGGTTCCTTGCATTTCTAAAATTTTTTCCTAAAGTTTCGATTCCCTAAAAATCTTACCAATATACAAATAGCGCCAATTACTACAGCTATCCCTATGCTATATAAAAGTACTTTACCATATCCACCTATTCTCGGATCTAAAAACGGATATGGATACCAATTCACGATTGGACCACGTATTAAGCTATATACAACGTAAAAACACGGGAATAAGAGCCAACTTGCAGCTTGTTTCCAAGTGATTTTCTTAATAGGTGGATTTAAAATCCAATCTAAAAGCATTGCAATCGGCATGACATAATGTAGCACAGTATTTACCCATGGTATTGCCGTTTGAAGTGACTCTTCTAACCCTCTTAGTAACAAAAAATAAACGAGTCCTGTCGTAAGTATGTATACCGTTGCCGCACCACGAAGTATACTAAACTGTTCTGAGCGACCAAATGTAGCTGTTCCGATACTGCTTAAAAGGAGAATACATGCAACTAAAATGTTACTTTCAATGGTGAAGAAACTAAAAAAGTTAACTGGATTAAACGGCTTCACTTGTGCCCTAATTATGAATTGCGTAACAATGGCGCTACACACTAGAAGACTTAAACATAATCTAAATAAAGATAAAATTTTTTCATCCTTCATACATTCCCTCCTTTTCTTATATATAATTAGAATTTCCCTGTACATGCTCAATAAATAGTTTTAATGGAACAAGCCCACGTTTTGGCATATGACTACTTATAATTGCTACTATTTCTAACTGAGGAATGATAACGATGTATTGTCCGCCGTATCCCATAGCAAAATATATACAATACGGTATGTGAAATCTTCCGTTATGTAATACCCACCAGTGATATCCATATGCACCGACATGTTCATATGTTTCAAATAGAGCCCTACTTGACTCTTCTAACCATTTCGCTGATACAATTTCTTTTTCATTCCAATATCCATTTTGCAAACATAACTTTCCTAATTTTAATAAATCGGTAGATTTCATTTTCATACCGAAGCCGCCGACATATATACCTTGCGGATCTTGTTGCCACTCGTATTCGTTAATTTCTAATGGATCAAATAAATATTTCTTTGCAAACCGCTCTGTCGACATTCCAGTAGCTTCTTGAATAATATAGCTCAGTAAATGAGAAGAACCTGAATTATAATTCATTTTTGTAGCGGGTTCTTCAATTATTGGCTTTTCTAATATGTACTGCACCCAGTTCTCTGATTCTACAAAGTCATTTGGGAATACTACTCCATTTCCAAACTCTTTCCAATCCTCACCAGTAGTCATTGTTAATAAGTGATAAAGCGTCAAATCATGTTTTTCTCCAGGTACATTTTCAATCCACTCTGTAATCGGTGTATGTATATCATTTATATAGCTCTTATCAATTGCAATACCAATTAATAAAGATACGATACTTTTTGTAATCGAATTTATTTTATATAAGTTATTTGCACATTCGGGTGTTTTATAATACTCAGTTGTTAATTCCCCTTTTTGATAAACAAGAAATGTATTCACTTTTTTCTTTTCGAATTTATTTTCTAGTTGCTTGAAATCCAAAAACTTTACCTCCATTTAAATAGTTACTCCATTTATTATATCTTGTTACTTCATTTTAAACATAATTGTGCTCAAATAAAAATAAACCTGTCAGCCATAATGGACTGACAGGTTTATTTTTATAATTTCGTACGAACATTCCAAAGCTCTGGGAAGAATTGTTGATCAAGTACTCGTTTTAAATAAGAAACACCGGAGGATCCACCTGTTCCCATTTTATGTCCAATAATTCGTTCTACTGTTTTCATATGACGGAAACGCCATTGTTGTAGCCAGTCTTCAATATCAATCAATTTTTCAGCAAGCTGATATAAATTCCAATATTTTTTCACATCCGCATATACTTCTAACCACGCTGCTTCTACTGTTGCATCTTCTTCATAAGGCTGCGTAATATCACGGTTTAACACATCTTTATGAATAGGGAATCCTTCTTTTACTAATGCTTGAATCGCGACATCATATAGACTTGGTGCATGTAGCGCTTTATGAAGTCGTGCATGTAATTCTGGATCCTTTTCATAAATTTTTAATGCGTGTGGCGTTTTATAGCCAAGTGCATACTCAATCATACGATATTGATACGATTGAAAACCTGAGGCTTGACCGAGTGAATCACGAAACTCAATATATTCTGATGGTGTTAATGTCGCAAGAATATCCCAAGATTGAATAATTTGAGACTGAATTTTTGATACACGTGCTAACATTTTAAAAGCTGGTTGTAATTTATCTTGTTTAATAGATTCAATCGCCGCATTTAGCTCATGTAAAATGAGCTTCATCCAAAGCTCACTTGCTTGGTGAATAACGATAAATAACATTTCATCATGATGGTCCGATAATCTTTTTTGAGAAGATAGTAAACTATCTAATTGTAAATACTCCCCATACGTCATATTCTCTTTAAAATCCGTATGAATCCCTTTTTCCATAATTACTTTTTCATTTTCTTTCATATTAGCCAAACGCCCCTTTTATATGATTCTACTTATATTGGTCTAATAACGGCTCGAACTGGACTTCCATCTGCATCAGTTAATGCAAGTGGTAATGCAATAAGTTCATAATCACCGTCTGCTACATGATCTAGTACGACATTTTCTAAAATATGAATTCCATGTTTAAATAATTGATGATGCGCTGCTAATTCTTTATCATCTAGCGGATCAACTGATGGTACATCTACTCCGATTAAACGAATACCTTTCTCTGAAAGAAACGACGCTATGTCTGCACGTAAATGAGGGATCACATTTGGAAATTCTTCAGCTTTTCCATGTGAAGATGTACGTAATAATAATCGTTCTACACCTTCTAAATGAAAGCTTTCTAATTCCTTTTTCCCGATGCTTTCAAGATTAGAAACGTCAATAATCCGTGCTGGGCCAACATACACTTGAACATCTAAATCCAATACTTTCTTTCCATCATTATCAAAATGAAATGGTGCATCAATATGAGTGCCTGTATGAATACTCATCGTTAACTTTCCGACATTTACCGAGCCACTTTCTTCTTTTGACCATGAAACTTCATACGAGAACGGTGTGTCTCCTGGCCACGTTGCAATATTATTATTTAGCGGTTGTGAAATATCAATCCATTCTGATATTTTCATACTTATGCCACAACCTCTCGCTTATTTTCAAACTGCTTATACTCTTCATTTTCCATAATTTCCTTTAATATCTGTACAGATTTCCACACTTCTTCGTATGTGTTATATAAAGCGACCGGCGCAAGTCTCACCCCATTTGGCGCTCTAAAATCTGGAATTACTCCATTTGCCTTTAGCGCTTTACATATACGTGCTGCTTCTGTATGCTCTAAATAAATGTGCCCGCCTCGTTTTTCATCCTCTAATGGATTTCCAATTGTAAATTCGAAATCTTTTAATTCATGTCCAATTAAATTCAGCATGTACCTCGTAATATGTAAAGATTTCTCACGTAAACGCTCAATACCAGCATCCTTGAAAATTTCAAGTGAACCAATTAATGGTGCTGTACTTAAAACGTGAGGTGTACCAATTTGATAAGCACCTGCATGATCAGCCGCTGTTAATGTATGCTCCATATCAAACTGCTTATCTTTTCTAGAACTAAACCATCCAGACAACCCTGGTAGTCTATTAAAATGTTTATTATTTACATAAATTCCTGCAACGCCACCCGGTCCTGCATTTAAATATTTATAATTGCACCAAACAGCAAAATCGACATCCCAATCTTTGAAATGATGCGGAATAGATCCTATTGAATGGCATAAATCAAATCCGATATGAATGCCGCGTTTATGAGCTTCCGTTGTTAAACGTTTCATATCCAGAATTTGACCACTTCTATATAAAACAGAAGGTAATAAAATTAAAGCGATATCATCTTCCATCGCATGAATAATATCTTCTTCAGAAAGTGTTCTACCATCTCGGCTTTTCACTCTTACTAGATGCTCCTCTGGATCTAATCCTTTTAAACGAATTTGACTTTGAAGTGCATAAATATCTGACGGGAAAGTCAATTCATCCGCAAGTATTTTTGTACGAATTCCTTTCGGCTCATAAAACGTCGCAATAACTTGGTGTATATTTGTAGTCGTAGAACCGGTTACAATAGTTTCCTCCGGTAAAGCTCCAATAAGAGGGGCTGTAAGTTTACCTAATTTCTCTGAAAGGAAGAACCACGGGTGCTCACCTTCAGTCCAGCCGTCAATTCCATATTCTTTCCACGAATCTAGCAACGTAAGTAATGATTTCTCTGCTCTTTTTGAAAGTAGCCCTAATGAGTTTCCATCTAAATATATAGTACCTTCTTTTTTATAGAATTCAGTTTGAAAATCTTTCAGTTCATCATGTTTATCACATTCAAGCGCATACTCATAAGTTGGTTGAAATGGTTCTTTATACATGGTGTCACCTTCTCTTAATTTTCTTTTTATTCTAACTAATTGAAATATAGCACCTTAATTGATATAACGTCAATGATATTATGTCAGTTGACTTTATATATGAACTTCTTTTACAATACAGTTATATTTTCAGACATTTCAGTATAAAGAGGTGATTCTTTGAAAAACTCTACTCTTTCATCAAGAAAACACCGCTCCTTAGAAACGAAGAAGAAACTATTACACGCTGGTTACACTATTTTTATAAATAACGGATTTCAAAAAACGACAATTACACAAATTATTAAACATGCAGAAACCGGTTACGGAACAGCATATGTATACTTCAAAAACAAAGATGATCTCCTAATTAGTTTAATGGAAGATGTTATGAATCGTTTTTATAATATCGCTGAGCGCTCTTTTTCTCCACAAACAAAAGAAGAAGCACGTATAATGATCCAAAATCAAGTTAGAGCATTCCTGCAATTAGCAGATGAAGAACAAGCTATTTTGCAAGTTGTAGAAGAAGCAATAGGATTATCAAGAGAAATACGTCAAAAATGGGATGAGATTCGGGAACGTTTTATAAAAAGCATTAAACAGGATATTACATACTCTCAAGAAAGTGGATTAGCACAACCTAATTTAAATAAAGAGATTGTAGCACGCGGTTGGTTTGCGATGAATGAATCGTTTCTTTGGACTATTATGCAAAATGATAAAAAGATTAACTTAGAGGAAATTGTGTATACGTTAACGGAGATGTATACGACCGGGTTATATAAATAACACACCTTCAATAAGTAAGGTGTGTTATTTTACATCTATAAAAATATATTATCTGGGTATGGTAGTGCTAAAGTAGGCTTTTCAGAAAATGAGAAATATTGTAGTTTTAAAGATTCACCATCTATCGATTTCAGTTTTCCACTAGTAATTTCACATTCAAACACAACAACAATATATTCTACTTGATCGCCATTCGGATATATATGACGGAACCTTTCCCCTCCAAATACCCCTTTTTGTTTTTTTACTTGCACTTTCAAACCCGTTTCTTCCCACACTTCACGAACTACCGCTTCTTCTGGAGTTTCACCAAGTTCAATTGCTCCAGCTGGCAAACTCCAGTATTCTCCACCAGGATATTGAAATAAGATTTTCCCTTGCTCATTTTTAATAACAGCAGCTACACTCGGTATTAGAATTAGTTCATGGCCTAATTGCTCACGGATTTTTTTATAATATAGCGACATTGACATACAATTCTCTCCTAACCTATTAATAACTGTATTTTCTGATATTAATTGTATAATATTCTTAATACAAACTACTATATAGAAAGGATAAGAACATGTCACAAGAAAAACTTGTAAACAAGTTTCTATCGTTTTTAGGCGCTACAAAACAACCTACTAGCTTAAAGTTTTTAAATGAGCTTATTAAAGCTCATCAAGAAAAGGTAAAGTGGGAAACGCTTACTAAAATAATTGACTGGGAAAAAGGTAATGAAACAGAGGATTATTTTCCTTACATTGAGACATACATAAACCGTATTACAACAAAAGGTCTCGGGGGTACTTGTTGGACGCACTCAATTGGATTCCATTGGTTATTATCAAATCTTGGTTTTAATGTTCATTATATGTATATGGATCCCGGACATTTATGCTTACGGGTTAACTTAGACCAACCTTATTATGTTGATGTTGGTTATTGTGCACCCTTATTCCAAGCTTACCCACTTTATGAATCATTTCAAGTAAGTACTGTAAGAGAAACTTTCACTTATCAAGTATCAAATAAGGAAATTCATATTACTAGAGATCCTGGTCCAACAAAAACCTTAATTACAGAACCGATACAATTAACAAGTATGAAAAAACAAATTATAAAATCTAATGATTGGCGTACATCTCCTGTATTAAAAAAGATTCAGATTTTCGGTTATGTTGACAGTGTCCCAACTTCTATTAATGGGAATGTATTAAAGCAATATTTCGCAGATGAGAAAATGGAACATATCCTTAGCACTCCTGAACTTACTTATTGGATAACAAAAAAGTTTTGTATTGATAAAGAAATATATGAAAGAGCTATTAAGATTTTCAATGAAAAATCTTCAAACAGTAAAAGCGTTACTCATGAGATTGAGTAACGCTTTTACCTTAATATATTTTTAATATCAATCTTCTTTATGATAAGCAGCTTCTACACATTCTGCTAGACGTTCCATTTGTTCCATAGTTAAACCTCGTGAAATCCAGCCTGTTAACTTATACATCATTTTATAATAAAAATTACTAGGTTCATATTCTGAAATTAATGTTAGTGCTGTACCTTCCTCATCTTCTTCTAACATATAAGTCATTGCTGAATATCCTTGCTTCATTTCACTACCAAGTGAAATAATATGCGGTGCATCGTATTCAAGGATTTCTACTTCAGCCTCGAATATTTTCTTACCGACTTTTTGAACAGTAATATATTTATCTCCTACACGTGGATTCTCTTTATCCATATTTGAAGGATAGCGATTTTCTATTATAAACGTATTCCATTCTTTTATTTTTTCATCTTCTATTATGTAGTCACATACAATATCCAATGGTGCTTTTATTACTATTTCAATTGCAAAACTCATTATACTGCCCCTCTCAAATACCCTATCCATTTCTATTTTAACTAAATTATTATGCCATATTTTATATAGTGAAATACAAGTAGAATTTTAACTTTTTATTGTGAGGGGGATTCAATAAATAATCATTTTTTATTAATTTAAAAACTTATTCATACAAAATATTTTATTAAAGATACAACAATTAAAAACAAAGCCACGAGTAGTAAAGCAATCCCTATACTTCTATTTTCTTTTTCGTTATTTTTTAAATTTTGCACACCTAAGCTAACTAACATAAACCCTAAAAGCGTTTGTAAAATTAGTACACTCTGTTTTGAATCATCATTCCAGCTATAAATAGAATATCCCATTACAATTATTGCAAGTAAAATCGTTAAGATCCTATTCATACAAAAATCCCTCCTATTTAAAAAGAAGCCGCTAATTTTCCTTAGCGGCTGTATTAACATTCTATATTTGCAAAATTACTTTTTATGAACTTGATATAAGTCCAAAGAATTTCCTAGCCAATATAACGATGTATGTTAACACACTTCTTCTTTATTTAGTCTACTTACAATCCCAACTATAAATTTATATTCACTCCTCCTCTTCTGAACTTTTTTAAACCCTTCTTTCGTATCAAAAATAAAACACGTTTTCCGAAACCAAATACGTACGTATAAAGACTCAAAATAAATAGGTTTTATAATTCCTCGTTCTTCAAATTCAGTTCCATCTTTATTTTCAGTTTCCGTTCGAACAAACTACTTATTCCCGATTCCAATTTCAATGTACTTCACACACTAACCCCCATTTGGAAATTTCCCTTCTAACAATTCTATTATTTCCCCGGTAAGCGCACATTCCGACAGAACATGAGCCCACAAAGAAAAAGTAGATTACAAAAATCTACTTTATAACTTATATTTTTGCATTCGTTTATAAAATGTACTACGGGGTACATCTAATAGTTTTGCAGCTAATGAAACATTTCCATTTGTCTTTTGTAATGCTTCAATCATGCTATCACGCTGTATTTTTTCGCGAAAATTCAATGTATGTTCGGTTTTATTTTCAACTTGTAACTCAAGTTGTTGTTGATTTCCCATCATTGTTTGTATCAAAAGAGCGACTTGTTTTTCGCATATTTCCCGTCCTTGCGACAAAATGTAAATGCGTTCTAATGCATTTACTAGTTCTCGAATATTTCCGGGCCATGTATGTTGTAAAAATTGATTGCAAATACTCTTCGGAAATACAACATTCCAATTCTTCCGTTCGCAAAAGTGTTGTATAAAATATGGGATATCCTCTTTTCTTTCTATTAACGATGGAACATATAACGGATAAACGTGCAAACGATAATATAAATCTTGACGGAATTCCCCTTCTTCTACTAACCGTAGTAAATCTTTATGTGTGGCAGTAATAATACGAATATTTACCGGTACCTCTTTTGAACTTCCTATTGGAGTTATTGTGCGTTCTTGTAAAACACGCAATAATGCTACTTGCATCTCTGGTGGTACTTCACCAATTTCATCTAAAAATAATGTTCCTCCATTCGCTTGTTCAAATTTCCCTTTATATCCTTGACGTCGCGCACCTGTAAATGCACCTTCAGCATAACCGAACAATTCACTTTCCATTAATTCTTTAGGCAAAGAACCGCAGTTAACAGCTATAAAGGGCCCGTCTTTTCTTGGACTATTTTCATGAATCGCTCTCGCGACATATTCCTTTCCTACTCCTGTCTCACCACATACATACACACTAGCATCAGTCGGTGAAACAAGCTTAATTTCTTCTAGTGTGTGTTGAAATGCTTTGCTTGTCCCGGTAACTCCTGGAAAAGTAATTCCTTTTATAAATGTGAAAGCAGAATATGTATTCATTTGTTTGTTTTCCTTTAAATACATACATTTCCCGATCATTCTTTCATTACTATATACTGGTATCTCTAATTTAATTTCCAATCCATGGTGCATTAACTCTTCAAGTTTCATTCTTGACCAATTATTTATTCGTTCACGAACGCTCTTACTCGCAGAAACGATAACATCACGATGATTACAAATAACTACTTGTTCATCACTATCAATGACATCTAAAAAACGATGAATTAAGTGTAATTCATTTTGATGAACTCTTATGCTACATTCACGTTCTATCGCATGTGCAATTGAAGTTACCATACCGAGCATATATGGATGCGAAAATTCAATTGGACAGGAGAAATCTAGAACACCAATTAATTTCCCGTCATCATTATGAATGGGAGCAGCCGCACAACTCCAGCTATGAGATACCACGGAGTAATGTTCAGTACCACTTATCATAATAGCTTCTTCAATTTCTAGCGCTGTTCCTATTGCGTTTGTCCCCACAGCTGCTTCCGTCCATTTTACACCTTCAATAAAATTAATATGTTTCGCTCGCTTTAACGTTTGTTTATTTCCACTTAACGATAGAACATAACCATCTGGATCGATTAATAATGCCATCATTTGTAGTTCATCAATGGTTTTTCTCATATTTTGTATTTGAGGGATTGCGATATCTAGGAAGATTTCACTCTTTTTCTTTTGATCTTGAAAAAAATTAGAAGACAAAATTTTCTGACCTTTATTCATGTGAGGATTCACATTTGCTTGTTTACATCGATGCCATGACTCTGAAATTCTTTCGTTTATACGGTTCGAATCAAGGACTCCTTCATTAATAAACTTTTTCCATGTATGTAAGTAAAAAGGTGAAGCTAACATTGTATCATCTCCCTATTCATTGTTTTGGAGATCTGTAAAAACATACTTTTATTATAAAACTGAATAAAAGCGTTTTCAATAAAACTAGAAAGACGACACAAATATGTTAATAATTTGAATATCTTAACGCACTTCTTTATTCTTTTTTAGTAGCACTATATTTTGTATAATGGACGCAAAGAAAATAAAGAACCAAAACCACTTTTGTGGATTACCGTTTATAAAGAAAACAATCACGGCTATTGCAAATAAAATAGTGGATGCTAAACTAAAATATAATTTTGTTTTCATTCCTATTATCCCTCACCCCTCTATTACTTTACAGTACATACTAACCCTTCATTTTTCATCTCTACTATGTACTCCTGTAAAACATATTCTTTCCCGCCATGGTTTTCATACCATTCATGTATTCTTTTAATATGCCTCTCGTCACTTCTAATTTTCAATTCTATTTCTTTATACTGTTCATAACTATCATATTCCCATATGGCAAATACTTCAGACGTACCATTCTTATTATCTTTCATCCAGCGTCCTATTAGCTTAGAACCATGCTTTAATTGATTAGGTAAGTTTGTGTTATTGAAATGATCATTAAATACTTCTATGAATTCATTTTTCACTACATAGTACTTCCTTCTGTAAAACATACTTCTTCACCTCTTTTATGAAAAGTATCAGTAAACCTTCCCATCACTACCGTATTATAATACTTTCCGTCCGATAGTCTTTTGTCATTTTTCAAAACGCCTTCTACTTCAAAACCTAATTTTTTATAAAGATGAATAGCTTTCTCGTTTGTCTCTAATACTTGTAAAGATATTTTATTTACTGCATTTTCGTCAGCCCATTTAATAGATTGTTGTAATAGGCTCTTACCCATTTTATATCCCCAAAACTCTTTTAAAATGCAAACGCCAAACTCCACTTTATGAGATAATCTCTTAAAATTTGATCCTTCACACCTTGAAAATCCAACGATTCGATTGTGCACTTCTGCAACTAAAAAGAGATTCTTCGTCTCTTCACTATCTGTTTTTATTATTTTTTGAAATCCTAGATTATCTATAAATCCCTCTCCAGCATCTCTATCCATATTTTCAGTTTCTCCATCAATCTGAACTCTAATTTTCGATAACTGGTCAGCATCTTTCTCAGCTGCAGAACGAATTGTATAAGTTAATCCATTTATATGAAACTCTTGCTCTTTTACAATCATGTCAAACTCCTTTCAAATGAATATAATGGCGCTATTACAACTTGTTTACCTTGTTTCTCAAATTCCTGAACAGTTTCTTTACTAGCCTCTTCGTCAGTTATAATAAGGTCAATTTCTTTTAGAGACTCTCCTCTTATAAAACAATCTATTCCAAGTTTATTATGCGGGGCTAAACAAATATTTTTTCTAGCAATTTCACTTACTCTTTTACTAAAATAAGCAACTTCAGGTGTTGCAGTACTAATACCTTGTAATGAAATGCCTCCACCTGTAGAGAAATAAAGATCAATAGAAAATCTACTTATCAATTCAGAAGCAAGTGTATCAGTAATATTCCCTGAAGGTTTTACTTTTCCGCCAATTAAATACGTATCAATATTCTTATATTCTCGTAGATAACCAGCTATTTCTATAGAATTCGTAATAACCGTAAATGATACTTCCGGTAAATATTTCAGCATCGCATTATGAACGGAAGCCCCACCAATAAAAATCGAATCACCTTCTTGTATATAAGATGCTGCAACTTTTGCAATTGTGTCCTCATATATTGAGCTATCACTATAACGTTTAGTTGGTTCCGTAGCTAAGTTTCTCACTCGCGTAAGTTCAATTGCACCTCCGTGCGTTCTTTTTAATAAACCATCCTTTTCCATAATAGACAAATCTCTTCTTATAGAATCAATAGACATATCAAATCTTTCCGCAAGATCCTTTGCTATTACTCTTCCATCTGTATTAAGTAGTTCTAAAATTTTCTCTCGACGTTCTTCAGTAAACATGTTATCACCACCGTTATTGAAGGTTCAGAAACTTAAACTTTATTTTAATTATATGCATGCCTCTTCCGTTTTACAATATTTTCAATTCTTATTTATTCCGTTTTATACAGTCTTCTCCCTCTTTCTATCCTGTTAACTTGACAACCAAATAAATGTATATCTGTATATTACGCAAAAATACTTCCATTTACCTTCCTATTGATGTAAAATTATTCCTATGTTTTACTTTTTAATACAGAAAGGGATTACTATGAACTCTTTAATTAAAGTAACTTGTACAGCATTATTATTTACAGGAATATTAACAGGATGTAATAGCAATACTTCACAAAAACAAGAAAAGAGCGCTCTCAATAAGAATGCAATGCACTATGGAGAAATAGTTAAAAACGAATACTATAGAGCGACAGTTGAGAATGCAAAGTTTGAAAAAATAGACAAAGAGCGGCGCCTTACTACTCGTGTTATGATTAATAATGTTCGAGACGATGGACAAACTATTGATCTTTCGGAAATAAAATATTTCATACAAGATGAAAAAACTGGTGAGAAATATGAAGGTGAAGCTCATCCGATAGATGACGAGCACTATAAAAATGTTCCACACGAATTCTCTTTAACTACTGACATTGTGTTTGAACTGAAAACTTCACCAAAAGATTTAAATAATATGTATTTATACATAGATAGCAAAGCTGCGCCGTTAACAAATACATATTGGAAGCTTGATAATTTAGTATCTAAATAGAAAGACCAGTCTTAAATGACTGGCCTTTTTATATTCATACATTTACCTTTCATTAGCACTTATATTAATTTTCTAATAACAACTTGAATAACATCGGCTAAACCAGTGTGCCCTTTCCCTTCAACTCGCTCTTGTTCTCCATTAAAAAAATGAATTACCTTATGTTCTTCACACCAAGTAAGGATATCAATTGGATCATACAGCATATCAACATCTTTTGGTCCACCAGTACTATAGTTTATTTGTTTTTTTGAGTAAACTTCAAACATAATTAATCCACCAGGCTTTATCGTTTGTATCATTTTACCTAATATCATTTTTTTATAATCATCATGAAAATGTCCAAATACCATAATTGCTGCATCATATTCATTTTCTGGCAAACTATCAGCTAATAAATCTACTTTTTTTGTATGCACGTTTACGTTATGCTTCTCTGCCAATTTTTTTGTCTTTTCTAATCCATCTTCCGAATAATCAATAGCTGTTACTTCGTTCCCTTGTCTTGCTAGAAATACAGCATTTCTACCTTCTCCCTCCGCAAATGCTATTACTTTATTGTGATTTGCTAAACGAAATGCTTGTTCTTTAATAAATGTATTAGGTTCTTCCCCGTAAAAATATTCATCTGATTTATATCGATCATTCCAAAAATTATTCATCATCTTCTCTCCTTCTACATATCATTTTCTAACTACAATTAAAGATATTAAAGAGCCTTTTTATCCTTAATTAATTTAAAAATAAAAGCAGATTAAAAATCCACTTTTATTTTTTTCGCAAGATCTACGATTTTTTGATTTCTTAACTCTTCTTCCATTTTCTCTTCTGCTGCGAGCATTGCCTCATTAATTAAACATCCAGGTTTGTCATGTAAACAACAGTCAAACAATGATGTTTTCCCTTCAATTGCATGTATAATATCTAAAAATGAAATATCTTCCCAATTCTTACTAAGCGAGTAACCGCCCTTTGGACCAGATGATGAATGTATCATCCCTTCCTTTGTCAACTTAGTTAGTATTTTAGACAAGTACGTTGGTGAAACATTTTGCATTTCTGCTAATTGGTGAACACTAACTAACTTATTTGGTGTGGCCTTTGCCAGAAAAAGCATTGTATGAAGAGCATAATTTGTAGCTTTAGAATATTTCATAGTACAGCTCCTATTGTAGACTTCATGTATCTACAATAACTTTATTTTTTTATTATGTCAAACGTTTGTAATACTCCATACAACATTATTTCTTCACAAGTAATACATCTGCTGCGCAAATCGTCACTTCTCTAAATGGAGAGTCAAATAAAACACCTAGTTCGAAACCATCTTCAGTAAGAGCTATTTCATGATATAGCCACCAAGCACTTTCAAAGTTTTCCGGCATAGAACACTTTGTTACTCCTATAAAGGTTACTTCAAGTTTATCAAATTCACTAAAAGTACCACTGCAATCTAATACGATAGACAAAGTATCTTCTGATTCTCTCTTTATTACTTTCATTACACTATCGTGTAGTGATGTCTTGTGTAACTGAGCGACATTTGACGGAAGTTTTTTCTCAATGGAATTAAAATATTCTACGTATGATTGATCTAATTGTGCCACTCTTTTCTCATAATCTGTTGTCCACTCTTGCATACGTTTTTTCAGTTCACCTGATGGGTATTCTGAATTAATTGTGATGTTTTGTATAATTGAGTATATCGATTCAGGAAGGAATTTTAATAAATCTATTTTCCTTTCCTCTATTTCTTCCTTTAAACTTTGTATATCTATTTCTGACCATTCTTTTATAGACTCTATAAAACTTACAAATTCTAAAACTTGCATTTTTTTATACCATTCTCTTGTAAAATATTTCAATGACATCTCTCCTAAAACATCTTTACATCCAGTAAAAGCAATACATTCACTTATTATATCATTCCAATAACCATTTTTTCTAAAGAAATAATGTAAAAATGTAAATATTCCGCCTATTATTTCTAAAACTTCAGAATATTTACAAAAATATAAAATTAGAATACATTTTAGCTGTACAAGATTCACCTGTACAAAAATTCAAACAAAAAGGGATGGTTATATGTTGAAGAAATTAGTAGCAGGGACATTAGTAGCGGGTTTTGCATTAACTGGAGGACTAGGTGCAGTAAGTGCTGAGGAAAAAAGTAACACAATTAAGTCATTTGATTATTTAAAAGTGGATGAACAAAATGTTAATTCATTTGCAAAATTAAGTGATCAGGATAAGAAAGATATCCAAATTACTATGGTATTACCTAAGCAAAATGAAAATGGAGATTGGCTAGCTTATGGTTTTACTAGCCGCGAAACATTGGATGCGTATATTGCAAAGGATAAAAAAGCAATTAAAAATAATATTAATCCTTTAGGTAGCGGTGCTGGTAGTACTGATTTTTACGAACATAAAGATAAAGGTGGTCAATATATTTACTGGAGCAGCGGCTTTAAAAACTTACCATCTAGCTGGAATGACAGAATTTCTTCTGTAAGTACAGCCTCACCTTCTGCAAGTTATTCAACGACACTTTGGGAGCACACTTCAACACAAGGATATGGAAAAGGTGTTATATTTAAACACGCTGATTGGTATGGTAAAACTGCTAATTTAGCTCCTGATTGGAACGATATTACTTCAGCGATTGAAATTAAATAGTAATAAGATATTTAATTTCTTCTATAAAAATTCAAACCACTATTCTCTCTTTCATTTAGAGAATAGTGGTTTATCATATTTCCATTTAAGCATGTACAGCATGTCCTACCGCTTGCATTAACGCTTCATGAATTGCTTCTGATAAAGTAGGGTGTGCTGCAATATAATCTCTCATTATATCAGCGGTAACTTCTGTATGAATCATTACGGTTCCTTGACCAATAAGTTCAGTTGCATGAGGACCGATAATAGAAATCCCTACAATTTCTTGGTATTTAGGTTCTACAATGACTTTTACTTTACCTACTTGTTCTCCTAAAATAAGAGCTTTTCCGTTCGCTGTAAAAGGAAATTCTCCGATGAGAATATCACCATATTGTTCTCTTGCACCTTTTTCACTTAACCCGACACTAGCTATTTCTGGAGTTGTGTATATACAACGGGGCACAGCGTGATAATTTACTTTCACGTCTTCTCCGCTTGCGTGTAATGCTGCTGTCGTTCCTTCATGGAAGGCAACGTGAGCAAGCTGAATTCCACCGATCACATCACCAGCTGCGTAAATATGCGATATGTTCGTTTGCATATTTTCATTCACAGCAATCCCTTTATTTGAAAACTGAACTCCTGCCTTTTCTAATCCTAATTGTTGCACTCGTGGTTTTCTTCCTACAGAAACAAGAACAAATTCTGGAGTTACTTCGTGAGTAATTCCCTCGTATTCAAATGAAGCTTGCTTCTTATAGTTATTTAAACCTTTTAAAACTGCTCCCGTAAAAATTTTCACCCCATCTTTTTCTAATTTCTCTCTTAAAGTATTCGCGATATCTTCATCTTCACCAGGTATTAATTGCGGTGCCATCTCAACTATCGATACTTTTGTGCCAAGTCTACTATAAATGCTTGCAAACTCGCATCCTATTACACCACCGCCAACGATTAACAATGAAGATGGTACACTCTCAAGAGACATTGCATGGCTACTATTTAAAATCCATTTTCCATCGAACGGAGCGAATGGTAATTCTGTAGGCTTGGAACCAGCTGCGATAATAAAGCTCTCTCCATCGATTAATTCTTCTTTATTTTCTTGTACAACTCGCACACGATGATCCGTTTCGAATTTCGCTTTTCCTTTTACAACTTTAATTTTATTTTTCTTCATTAAATATTGTATTCCTTGGACAAGTTGCATTACGATTTGTGATTTCCTCGCCTGTATTTGATCCCAATCAATTGAGATATTTTCTGTATTAATCGTAACTCCATAAGCATTCGCTTTTCTCACAATGTCATGTACTTCAGCACTTTCTAACAGTGATTTCGTCGGCATACACCCAACATTTAAACATGTTCCACCAAGGTCAGCTTCATCAATAAGAGTGACATCTTTGCCATTTTGAGCCGCGGTAATCGCTGCTACATAGCCAGCAGGTCCGCCCCCAATAACAACTAATTTACCCATTCTCTCACCTTCTCTTTATAAAAGAATTGTTATAGGTTCTTCTAAATAATGTTTAATTGTGCGTAAAAATGCAGCTGCTGGTGCACCGTCTAGTACACGATGATCGAATGTTAAACTTAAAGGTAACATACTACCTTTTTTCAATTTTTCCCCTTTATATACAGGAACATGTTCAATTGCACCTACACCTAAAATACCAGTTTCAGGTGTATTTAATACCGGCGTAAAATATTCAATACCAAAGCTACCTAAATTACTAATTGTAAATGTCGTTCCGTGCATATCATCACTACTTAAGCTACCTGCTCGTGCCTGTTGTGCCACATTCTTAATCTCTTTAGACAACTCTACTAAAGATAAATTATTTGCAAAGCGAATAGCTGGAACGACTAACCCTTTTTCTAATGCGACTGCCATGCCTAAATGCACATGTTCAAATTGATGAATTGCATCATCTATATAAGCGCTGTTCATTTCTTTATGCTCTCTAAGTGCTAATACAACAGCACGCGAGACGAAATCCGTAATGGTTAATTTATTATCATATCTTTTTTGTACAACTTCCGTTATTTCTTTATGTAAAGCAACTAAATCTGTTACATCTACTTTCATCGTTAACGTTAATTGTGCACTATTTTGTAAGCTTGCGTGCATACGATTTGCGATTGCTTTACGCATACCAGTAACAGGAATCGCTTTACTTTCTTCTTGTTCAGATATTTCCGGAACGTTTACTCTTACCTCAAGTGCTTTTAATACATCTGCCTTTGTAATCCTTCTGCCAGGACCTGTACCAACTAATGCCTTGATATCCAGATTTTCAGACTTTGCAATTTTCTTCGCTACAGGTGAAATTTTAATTCTTTGCTTCGATACTTCTTTCCCATTTGCTTCTTGATTTTGTACATTTTGTACTTCTATATTAGATGTTTTTTCTTCTACAACATGTGTGCTTTCCTGCATTTCTACTTTTTCATTCGGTTTACCGATGTAGCAAATTACAGTACCAGGCGGTACTCCTTCATCTTCACTTACAGCTATATCAAGTACCGTACCATCAGCTGGCGCTTCAATTTCTGTTTCAATTTTTTCTGAGTTAATACTAGCGATCAGTTCTCCTTTTGCTACATTATCGCCTGCTTTAATATTCCAGCTCGTAATAATACCTTCTTTCATCGCCATACCTAACTTCGGCATTACAACTTCTACAGCCATGTGTCTCTCTCCCTTCTCATCGTTTTATTACACATGTAATAAAGATTGGTCTCCGATCATTTCTGATACAGTTTCAATTACTTTTTCTGGCGTTGGCAAATACAACTTTTCAAGTGGTGGTGAGAACGGAACAGGTGTATGTGGTGCTGTAATTCGTTTAATAGGTGCATCTAACAAATCAAAACCTTTATCCGCTACAATTGCCGCAATATCTGTTGCGATACTACATCTAGGATTCGCTTCGTCAATGACGATAAGACGATTTGTTTTTTCAACAGATGATAAAATAGTATCTTCATCAAGCGGTGATAAAGATCGTGGATCAATTACTTCTACTTCAATCCCCTTTTTCGATAATTGCTTTGCAGCTGCAAGCGCTGTATGAACTTGCTTTCCAATTGCGACAATTGTTACATCAGAACCTTCCCGTTTAATATCTGCTTTTCCTAATGGAATTGTATAGTATCCTTCTGGTACTTCACCTTTCATATTGTAAAGTGTTTTATCCTCAAAGAAGATTACTGGATCATCATCTTCAATTGCTGCTAATAACAAGCCTTTTGCATCATACGGCGTGGAAGGAACAACAACTTTAATACCTGGTATACTCGTAAATAATGCGTACAAACTTTGTGAATGCTGAGCTGCTGCACTAAAACCAGCGCCATGCATCGTACGTACTGTAACGGGTACTTTTGCTTTACCTCCAAACATATAACGGAATTTCGCACCTTGGTTTAATACTTGATCAAGACAACTACCGATAAAATCATTAAACATTAATTCAGCTATCGGACGTAACCCAGTTGCTGCAGCTGCCATCGCAGCTCCCATATAACCCGCTTCAGAAATTGGTGTATCCAATATACGATTTCGGCCAAACTCTTGTACAAGTCCTTTCGTAACACCAAGAACACCACCCCAAGCTTCATCATCTTGCAGATGATCAACTTGTGCACCGCCTGCAACATCTTCACCTATTAAAATTACATTTTCATCACGACGCATTGAGATTTTCATCGCTTCATTAATTGCAGTTGACATACTTACTGTTCTAGTCATAATTTTTCACCCTCCTCTTATTTGTAAGAAACGTATACATCTTTTAATAATTCTTCATCGTCTGGGTATGGACTATTTTCACTAAATTCAATGGATCTTTGTACTGCATCATCTACTGCTTTTTCCATATCAGCAAGTTCAGATTCCGTTAATAAACCTTCATGAATTAAATGCTTACGGAAATTCACAATTGCATCTTTTTCATTTAAATGTTCTTCTTTTTCTTCTGATGTTTTATATGTTTGCGCTTCACCTTCGAAATGACCATAATTACGATATGTCATACATTCAATAATTGTTGGACCATCACCATTACGCGCATGTTCCACTGCTTCTGCAGCAGCTTTATATACAGCTAAAAGATCTTTTCCATCTACTTGAACACCTGGAATATTATAAGCTTTTGCACGATCAGCAATAGAATCACAACTTGAAGCATATTCGAATGTAGTTGCTTCACCGTAACCATTATTTTCTGCGATAAAAATAACCGGTAACTTCCAAATCGCTGCTAAATTAACCCCTTCATGAAATGTCCCTTCATTATTTGCTCCGTCACCGAAGAAGCAAACACTTACATCTTTTGTTCCTTTATATTTAGCTGTTAATGCTGAACCGCAAGCAAGTGGAAAACCGCCGCCTACAATGCCATTCGCACCAAGCATTCCTTTATCTAAATCAGCAATATGCATGGAACCGCCTTTGCCTTTACATAATCCTGTCGCTTTCCCAAAAAGCTCAGCCATCATACCATTTAAATCACAACCTTTTGCGATACAATGTCCATGCCCCCTATGTGTACTTGTAATACTGTCACTATCCGTTAAGTGGGCACATACACCAACTGCTACCGCTTCTTCACCTGCGTATAAATGAACGAAACCTGGCAAAACGCCTTGCGCGAACAATTCATGCACCTTATCTTCAAACTTACGAATTTCTAACATTTTTTCGTACATCCAACGAGCTTGTTCTTTCGTAATTTCATTCCCTTTACTTTCAGTTGTTTTTAACATGTCCAGCCCTCCTATTTTCTTGTTCGTCTTTTATATTGCAAGTATTGTGCCAATTTTGAATCCTTGATTTAATAGGTTTTCTCTATCTTTTAACAATAAAAAAGTGGACAAAATGAGACGTTTGTCTCGTTTTGTCCACTTTTGTTCCCTTAATAAGAGAATTGTTACTTTATTCATTATCAAAGCTCTTCTGTAGTTTTCGGATGTAAATAATTTGACCAATATGATATGCATTATGAGTTGTTACATTCGCTAGCACTTCCCACCACTTTGCAGAAACAGGAAATCCCACTACATCACTTTCAACCTTTTCTTCATTTATGAGATTTTGCCATTGTAACAGTTTTTCTAGTAGTTTTTCCCGTAATTCATCGAAAGTTTGATTATCTGAGAGCATAAAACTTTTGTTATTATCTCCTATAGCGGGTACTGCATTCACATTTGATTCTTTATACCTAGTTTGCCACGTAGAGTTCCAATAAAGTAAATGTTGTACGATTTCAGCTATACTATTACTCTCTTCATTCGGTTTCCAGAAAGCTTCCCTCTCAGATAAATCCTTAACTGCATCTGAAAATGGCATATACCAACTAGGATCATTTGCATTCGCTAATAGCTGATCTGCTAATACATCTTTCACATGGACCATTTTTCTCCCTCCTGTTAAAAAGATTCATTTCATGACAAGACTCACTTCTCTAAATACGCTGAGTTTGTAAGATTTCCTCTTTTTAAACGCAATCCCATACATATGCACATAAAGAAACTGAAAGCACCTAATCCATAAGCTGCTGTATAACCACTTTCCCCAATAATCCAGCCCGCAAGTCCTGGTCCAATCATTTGACCAACTGCATAGAAAACAGAAATAAAACTAATTGCCATTGATACATATTTCCGAGATACTTGCTTTGAAGCTGCAACTTGAATTAATAAAAGTATACCTCCGAGGCTAGAACCCCAAATAATTGCCGACACGATAAAACCAACTATATTTCCAAATATAATTGGAACCATATCACCTATAACAGCTAATAAAAGCGCAATACATAAACTCTTCTTTATACCTATCCGATCCGAAATAAATCCCCAGCCAGGTGCTCCTGCTATTGAACAAATACCAGCAATCGCATAAACAGTTCCCGAAATTGATGCTGAAATACCACTATCAATCATAAAACTAGTTTGATATAAATTTGGAATTAAATATACAACACCAACAATAAAATACATCCATGCTATGATATAGAGCTCTTTCGTTTTCCATAAAAACAATTTATTACCCTTTTTTTTCTCATCTTCAGTAACTTCTGGATTTTTCAAAACAACTGAAGCGGCGAATACAACGATACATGTAATAACTCCAAACAAAAACCATGCACCACGCCAACTATACTCAGGAAATGTGTGCACTACATAAGGAACAATTATTCCACTAAATAGCATACCTATACCTGCACCACTTAATAACAGCCCCATTACAGTTCCTCTTTTGTCTGGAAACCACCCTACCGTTATTGACATGAGTGGTGTATATACAAGAGCACTACCAGCTCCAGCACATAGCATACAAAAAGCAACTATCCAAAATGAAGAAACAAACGCTAATCCCATTAAGCTTATAACGACGAACCAACTGCCTATTAATAAAACTGATTTTGCGCCAAAACGGATAGTAAATATTCCAGATGTTCCTACAGTTAATAAATAACCTAAAAAAAGTATGGTTCCTAGCATACCTGATTGAGCCGTAGACAAGTGAAGTCCTTCCTGCATAAATGGCAGTATTATTCCATATGCCCTACGGGCGAAACCAGTTGTTGTTATAATAAGAAAGATTCCTATTAATACAAATATCCAAAAATGACTTTCATTCCGCTCTTTCATTTAAATTCCTCCATAAAAAATTATTTCCAATTGGATGTTGATTGTAATTATAATGATTATGACAAAATACAACTACCAAATGGCGGAGGAGTTTACGGTATAACGGATTTTTAATACATACGCAAAATTTCAGAAGGTTTCATTCCATATTTCTTTTTAAATGACTCTGAAAAATGACTAATATTATTGTATCCAACAGCAACTGCCGTTTCGGTCACATTACTAGTTCCCGAACGTAATAAAAGCATTGCTCTTTCCATTCGCTGTTCTCTTAAATATGCAAATGTGGACGTACCAAATAATTCTTTAAAACCAATTTTTAATTTATAATCATTTAATCCTACTATTTTAGCCAATTCTAATAATGATGGGGGTGACTCTATTCTTTGAAGTAAAATTTCTTCAGCTTGTTTTATTTTATTCAAATCCTTTTTGGATAATTGACTCCTTTTATTTGCGTCACGATCATTAAGTAATACTTTCCCAAAGTATATAGAAAGCAATTCGAGCGCTTTGCTTTCTATTTCGAGTTGATTAATACGATCCTTTTGGGGATTCTCTAACATTCTCTTAATAATATTAGATGTTAGGGAATCAATGGGGGTTTGAAACTTTTTAAAACATTGATTTCCTATTATAGTATGAAAATCATGACTTTTTTCAATAGCGTAATTTAGCATGAAATGATTAAACAACTGTACAGGAATTCCAATTGCTAATGAATATAGTGGAGTTTCTTTTTCATATTCAAATAGAACTTCAAAGTCATTCATAAAATATAAATAGCTATTCCCAGCCATTAATTTATTTGTGGAGTGACCAACTTGTACTTCCCCGGATCCTTGTAAACAAAAATTAAGTTCCACCATTGCTGCATCCGATGCAAATTGAATGCGATGGTTTTTATGAAACTGATAATTTGATAGTACTATTTCCATCCCAGAAAACGAGCTCCACCTTCGCACTTCACCCTTACCTATTGTTTTTGGCACATACATATATCTTTCTTCTACAACTTGTAACCCATGAAAATATTTATTAAAAATGTCATGAAAACTGTTAGTCTTCATGAAATCCACACTCCTTTTATATACAAATTACAATCAATCGATAATCATTTTCAATTATAACAAATATCTTTATACAATAAATAGCTTTTACCTTTATATCTCGTTATGATAAAAGAAAAAGAAAGCGAGCCGACAATGAATAAAAAAATTGCAATTATTACTGGGGCTTCAAGTGGATTCGGCCTATTAACAACGCTTGAACTTGCAAAAAAAGACTATTTAGTCATTGCTACAATGCGACACCTAGAAAAACAAGGAACCTTACTATCTCAAGTTACTAAGCTCAACTTACAGCACAATATAAAAGTTCAACAATTAGATGTAACAGATCAAAATTCTATACATAATTTCCAATTGTTTTTAAAAGAAATTAATAGAATAGATCTCCTAATAAATAATGCAGGATATGCAAATGGGGGCTTTGTAGAAGAAATCCCAGTAGACGAATATCGAAAGGAATTTGAAACGAACCTTTTTGGAGCTATATCAATCACTCAGCTTGTTTTACCATATATGAGAAAACAAAGAAGCGGAAAAATCATTAATATAAGCAGCATTAGCGGCCAAGTTGGATTCCCTGGCTTATCTCCTTATGTATCTTCAAAATATGCATTAGAAGGCTGGAGTGAATCGCTTCGCTTAGAAGTAAAACCTTTCGGAATAGACGTCGCTTTAATTGAACCTGGTTCTTACAACACAAATATATGGGAGGGTGGTAAACAACTAGCTGAAAACCAATCTGATACAACATCTCCTTACAAAGAATATATGGATAAAATACAAAAACATATTAATAGCGGTAGTGATACATTTGGTAATCCGATAGATGTTGCTAATAAAATTGTAGAAATTGCTGAATCTAAGCGTACAAATTTACGATATCCAATCGGTAAAGGTGTGAAATTTATGATCTTTGCAAAAAAAATTCTTCCTTGGAGATTGTGGGAACACCTTGTTTTGAGAAGCTTTAAGAAAATGTAATAAACTTTTTGAAAACTATTTTGAAAGAGGTGCTAATTAAATGTTAGGTTTACCGTATGGGAAAGTGTTTTTAGTGCCGTGGACTGAAGAATGGGAAATTGAGTTTATGAAAGAGAAACAAATCATTGAGGAACAAATTGGCGAACATATTTTAGCTATACACCATATTGGTAGTACTTCTATTCCACATTTAAGTGCAAAGCCAATTATTGATATAGCAATAGAACTAAAAAATAATGCAGTTGGCATACAATGTATCGCAAAGTTGGAACTACTAAATTATAAATACAGAAAAGATGTCTTGCCTGAAAGATACTATTTTAATAAAGGAGAGCCACGAACTCATCAAATTCATATGTATGAACAAGGAAATAAATATTTAATAGAACAATTAAAATTTCGAGATTACTTAATAGACAATAAAACTGCTCGTATACAGTATGAACAGTTAAAAATTCAACTTTCACAAGCTAATCCTACTGATAAACATAAGTATGCGGAGGACAAAACAAATTTCATTACATTCATACTAGCTAAAATAAATGATTGAATGAAGAAGACCGAATTTCATACACAGAATAAGAAACCATGTATTCCTAAGTAAATGGTTTCTTATTCATTAGTTATCTCATTATTTGTACTATTAATTTTTTATTATACAGCAGGTGGAACGAAATAAAATAGTATTGAGAGCATCAATATAAGTGCAACCATTCCCGTTATTGAAAGTATATACTCTTTTGATTCTCTATCATACTTCCATTCCATCCATGCTCTTAAAGTCCAAGATATTCCTAAATAAGTGAACATGACATAAGCCATTTTAGAATTTTCAAATTTAAACATATAATAACAACTACCTATTACATAAATAATAATAAGCCCTATTTCTAATTTTACATGTAAACTATTCACATGCTTATATCCAAAGAAGCCTCTTTTCTCCATATTCAATTTTTTTCTTAAAAACTGTTCTAAAAAGTAACCACCTATACCTAGTCCAATAATAATAATCAAAATTGTAGAGGTCCCCATTGTTATCCACCTCCTATTCCTTTATTTATTTTTAGAAATAAAGTGGACTATATTTCGGTTATTCTCTTCTAAACAACTTACAATTCCTTCAGGATATGTTGGTTTCTCCTTTAATTCGTCTAGACTTTTCCAAATTAATATAATATCCTCATGCTCTTTATGCCTTATTTCATTTGTAATTATCTCTTCAACCGTTCCCCAATGTATGAATGTACAATGATGTCCTATTTCGTTGTTCCATTCGAAAATATGCTCATTTACAACGGCTAGTTCTTGAACATCAATCTTCAAATTGTATTCTTCCATTAATTCTCGTATTATTGCTTCTTTTGCCGTTTCACCAAATTCAATAGAGCCACCTGGAAAACGATAAAATGTTTCTCTTAAATCACATTGTACAAGTACTTTAGAATGATTTTCATTTAAAATCATTGCTTCAGCACGTAATTTAGCCATTTTCATTTTTTCTCCCCATTCATTCCACATATAATTAAATCCAATAGCTATAAAAGAAAAGGTTAACCATAATTCCTGTTATTACTAATAGCGGAACCGTTCCTAAAGAAATGACATATTCCCTCGATTCTTTATCAAATTTCCACTCCATATATGATTGAAAGCAGTATAAAGTTATTAAAAATAAAATAGGTAAATTACTAATATAAACGGGATTTAAAGTAGCACATATCATCGTAACAATTATATAAGAAACGATCAGAGCCCTAGTGCCCCATTTATGAGAGTGGTTTACATATTTACTATTCCAGTCTGTTTGTTTCGGTATATTTAATTTTTTTCTCACTACTTTTTCCAAAATAACTACAAATATGATCCATAATACTAATAAAATTACTTTAACTAAAAACAGTGATGTCTCCTCCTTTACCTTTTATCTGGCTGGTCACTCGGATACGTAGCATTCTCTTTGTTTTCAACGTCCCAACTAATAATTGTCGCACTATCTCGTCCGAATTGATGATGAACGTGCTCTAATACATGATGAACACTTTCTTCAAGCTCTATTATATTTCTATTCATATCATTATACAGATTTAATGGTGTTTCATAGTGTCGTTCCCCGCATTCTAATACCCCATCTGTCACCATTACAATTCGGTTTTTTCCAGTACGTAATTCACGAAAACCTGATGAATAGCAAGGCACAGGTAAATCAAATGTGTTTACATTTCCAATCCATTCGTAAAAATGACGTTGATTTAATGCATATTGTCCTAACTTATGTAACTCTTCATGAAATACATACACTAAACAATCACCAATAGAAAGCCACCATATATAATTTTCTTTTCTTACACATAGTAAGCAAGCTGTTTCACCTTGTATTCTTTTACACTTTTCCTTAAATGAAGATGACTGAAAAATTGTAAGTATATGATTTTCAACAGACTGAAATACTGTATCAATTGGTTCATTCAAAATTACGCTTATATTTTCATATTCTTTGTCGATTGTATTTACTACTAAATCAACACTTTCCGCACTATTATGTCCATCTAAAATAGCTGCAAATTCCCATTCACCATTTGACCAAACTAATGCACCATCTTCATTCTTTTTCGCTCCAGCACTTATATTCCCGCCATATTTACCAAGTACAATATCACCATATTGCTTAACTGAAATTTCTCCTAAACACATTTCTGTATTTCCAACCCATGAATATTGTATATTATTTGTTGTATGCATACTCATTTACCATATACTTTCGTATTCTTTCGCATAGTTTTTTTATTTTCTCTTCATCACCATATGGTGCACCAGTCCATTTCGCTACTTCGGTTGGTGACCAAAACTCTTTTGGTGTATTCGGATAACGCGGAATAATGTGCATATGCATATGTGGTACACCATTTCCTGAAACAAAAGTGTAAATATGCTCTGCACCTTCGCTTTCTTTTAGCGCTTTACTTACTCTACTTGTTATAAGTCCGAACGCTTTCGCTTCTTCATCTGTTAGTTCAGCAAGGCCAGGTACATGTCTTTTTATATCTATCATTACATAACCTAGGTATGTTTCTTCACTATCCCAGTAGACATGTCCAACGTAAACGAGTTCATCTTCGTAAATAGCTCCACCTGGAACTATAATATTTCCTTTATGTTTTTCGCAAATGAAGCAGTTTTGTTCTACTTGATTGTTTGTTGACATATCCATCACCATCCTTTTCATATATAATATCACAAAAAAAGGAAAAACAAGTTTCACATTCCGAATTTTCATTCTTTTTATGCAGCAATTTTTGAAATGAATTTACACCTCATTATTTCTTCAAAAACGTAATCCCAATTATAATCCCAATCACAATTCCGATTACTAAATTATTTGTAAAGTGCCCTTGAAATACACCGATTACAACCCCTATACCGACACCTATTGCCAAAGCATCATTTCTTTTTTTATTTTTAGCCAAAATTGCATCTCCTCCCATCATTTCTCCCTAAACAACATGCATTCACTTAAATGTATTAATATACGCACTATCTCGCTTGAATCTTTTCAAAAAATGCACTTTAACTTCATATATAATATTTTCCATTTTCTGTACATACTCCTTTTATAATGAAAAAATTTCAAGTAACCTTTAAATATATATAGGCATTTACTATAAGAAAGATCCGTAATTTATTGAAGGAGGAACGATACAAATGCATCCTCATTGGAATCCAAATATAAATCAACAGTATGTTTATTCCCCCCATCCTGTAAGGAATACATTGCATCATGATTCACAATATATGATGCAGCGCATCGCAAGTCTTGAAAGTCAGTTAGCTAAATTAATCTCATTAATTGAAGAAAATAATCAATTAATTAAATCCATGGAACAACAGCAAAACCAAGTTTGTGCACCAGCTGGAGGTTCTGTTATCGTTCGTATGTAAACTGAATGCAATAAAAAACACACTTTGTAGTATAAAAGTGTGTTTTTTGGTCATTATTTTCTTTTCGTATGGAACCCTTGTGTAATTCGGTCTAATATAATTGCGATTACTACGATAGCTAATCCAGCTTCAAATCCCATTCCGATATTAACTTGTGTTACCGAGCGATATACATCAACTCCAAGTCCAGGAGCTCCTACAAGTGACGCTGTTACAACCATCGATAACGAAAGCATAATACTTTGGTTCACACCAGCCATAATCGTTCCGGTTGCAAGTGGTAATTGTACTTTAAATAGTTTTTGTGATGCAGTGGATCCAAATGCATTCGCTGCTTCAATTAAATCTTCTGGAACTTGTCTAATTCCTAAGTCAGTAAAACGAATTGTCGGTGGCATTGCAAAGATTACTGATGCAATAATTCCAGGTACTACACCTACTCCGAAAAATGTAATCGCTGGAATAAGGTATACGAATGCAGGCATTGTTTGCATAAAATCTAATGTTGGTTTTAAAAATTTTGAGAAACGTTCATTTTGAGATGCTAATATACCAATTGGAATTCCGACAATAATTGAAATAATAACTGACGTAAGTACGAGTGCCAATGTTTGCATCGTTTGTGCCCAGTAGTTAATATTCAAAATAAATAATAATCCAATAAGCGTAAAAATGACTAAAGATAGTTTCCTCGTTGTGTACCAAACGAGGAAACATAAGATAATAATCATCAATATGGCAGGTATTATTGTTAAAAAATTAGTGAGTAAATCAACGAATCCTCCGATAATATAAGAGAATCCTCGGAACAATCCTTCAAAGTGCTCATATAAACTTGCAACAAATGAGTCGACCCATTCCCCTAATGGAATACGCGGTATACTATTCATCGTCTTTCACCTCTTCCTCAATGTTTCCTGCAAGAGCTTGAATGACACTTTCACGTTTAATAATTCCTCTTAGCCTTTTCTTCTCATCGATTACTGGTAACGGATATTTCATCTCCGCCATTTTTGCATACGTCTCTTCCAGTAAAGTATCTAAATACACATGCGGAATATCATTAAGTAATAAATCAGCAATCGGCCACTGTTTTTGTACTGCCTTACTCGCATCATCCGCAGTTAATATACCTAAAAACTCATACTTTTTGTTTACAACATATACAGTTGAAACACCGGCATTCCTCATAATTTGAAGGGCTACACGAGGTCCACGATCAATTAATAAAGTTTCTGGTCGTTTTAAAATAGACTCCGCCGTAATTACTTTTCCTAAATTCACGTCAGCAACAAACTTTTCTACAAATTCATTAGCGGGGCTCATCATAATTTCTTCTGGCGTTCCAATTTGGACAATTTCTCCATCTTTCATTAATGCGATACGATCTCCAATTCGAAGCGCTTCATCTAAATCATGCGTAATAAATATAATTGTTTTTTCCATTTTATCTTGTAACTCTAACAATTCATCTTGCATTTCTTTTCGAATAAGTGGATCTAATGCACTGAATGACTCGTCCATTAGTAAAACATCTGGATTATTCGTTAGTGCCCTTGCGATTCCAACGCGCTGCTGCATACCACCACTAAGTTGACTTGGATAGTTATCTTTATGATGATCGAGTCCTACTAACTGTAGCGATTCTAACGCTTTTTTCTCTCGCTCTTCAACCGGAACTCCTTGTATTTCTAACCCATATGCAACATTTTGTATAACCGTACGATGCGGAAATAGAGCGAACTTCTGAAATACCATACTCATTTTCGTTCTTCTTACTCTCCGTAACTCTTCTTTTCCCATCGTTGCGATGTCTTCACCATCTATGTATATATGACCTGCGGTTGGTTTAATCAATTGATTTAACATACGAACTAGCGTAGATTTCCCGCTACCAGACAAACCCATAATAACGAAAATTTCTCCAGAGTATACTTCAAACGTTGCTTTTTTCACACCAACGTTCATTCCTGTCTCTTTTAAAATTTCCGATTTACTTTTTCCTTCTTTCAATAAGGAAAGGGCTTTTTGCGGATGTTTCCCGAATACTTTTGTTACGTTTTCAACACGCACCTTTGTATTATCCATGTCACTACTCCTTTTCTACCCATCTATTCACATAGTGTTGCGATTTTACAAAGAAATATTACATAAAAATGACATTCATAAGATTTCTTTAAAATTCTCGTTTCCGTTCATAATAAGAATGCTTACTTATACATTTATTTTATAAGGCAAACGTTACTTAGGAGGTTTTCGATGCGAAAGAAAATTTGGTTTATATGCCTTGCATTATTTATTACTATGATTTTCACTTCATGTAATGCAACAAATGCAAATTCGAAAGGAAAAATTAAACTTGGTGTAACAAGTTGGAAAGAAAATATTGCAACTGCAAACATGTGGAAAGTTTTATTAGAAGAAAAAGGCTACAAAGTTGAGCTCATGTATTTAGAAAAAGCCGCAATTTGGACTGGTGTTGCTCGTGGCGATGTTGATGCGAATTTAGAAGTATGGCTACCAGTTACAGATAAACCGCTAAACGATCGTTATAAAGATGATATTGTCTTAAAATCAAAATGGTACGAAGGTACTGGACTAGGTTTAGTCGTCCCTTCTTATATGAAAAACATAAACAGTATCGAAGATTTAAATGCTCATAAAGATGAACTAGATAATAAAATTGTCGGTATCGAACCCGGTAGTAGTCTTATGAATTTAACGAATAAAGCAATGAAAGAATATGATATAAAACTAAAACTTGTCCAATCCTCTGAAGCTGCGATGATGAGTGAACTAAAGAAAGCATATACAAAAAAGAAACCAATCGCTGTTACGCTTTGGAATCCGCATTGGGGGTTTTCAGAATTTGACTTGAAATATTTAAAAGACCCTAAGAAAGTATATGGTGAAAAAGATGACATTTATTACTCCGTTCGTAAAGGTTTCGAAAAAGATCACCCAGATGTTATAAAATACTTTGATAAATGGAAAATGAACGATGAACAGCTCGGTACGTTAATGGTCATGTTAAATAAAACAAAAGATCCTGAAGAAGCTGCGCGAAAATGGATTAAAAAAAATCAAGTATTAGTTGATGAATGGGTAAAGGATTAATAAAAAGGCTAGAGAATTAATATATCCTCTAGCCTTTTTCATCTTATTTTTTCGTAACAACATCATCTACAATCCCATATTCCTTCGCTTCTTCTGCAGTCATAAAATAATCTCTTTCTGTATCATGTGCTACTCTTTCAATCGGTTGGCCTGTTTTTTCTGCAATCATTTTATTAATATCATGCTTTAACTTTAATATTCTTTTCGCAGTTATTTCAATTTCTGTTGCTTGCCCTTGTGCACCACCAAGCGGCTGATGAATCATAATTTCACTGTTAGGGAGCGCAAACCGTTTTCCTTTTGCTCCAGATAATAATAGCAATGCACCAAATGATGCCGCAAAGCCCATGCACAGCGTTTGCACATCTGGTTTAATTAAATTCATCGTATCTAATATTGCAAAACCTGCTGTCGTTGAACCGCCGGGGCTATTGATGTATAAGAATATATCTTTCTCTGCATCTTCTGCTTCTAAAAATAATAATTGAGCTACGACACTACTCGCTACTTGATCATTAATTTCTGAACCAATAATAATAATGCGGTCTTTTAATAACCTTGAATATATATCATAGGAACGTTCTCCTAATTTTGTTTGTTCTACTACATATGGAATTGCATTCATTTTAAATCCCTCCAATACTTGTTATGCTGCGCAAAGCATACAACTGTAGGAAGAAGGTTGTTTCACATTAAATAGTAAGACTGGCTGTTTAGATGGTAACTTAGTAAAATCTATTGACGGAAGCAGTTTCGTTAATAATTCCGGTCTCTCTTCTCGAATAGACGTTACTACAACTTCCATATCATCTGTGAATTCGACTATCTCGACCCCTTCTTCACTTACAGCTTTCAGCCTATTTCTACTCCGAAATAAAGAAGCTTTCACTGCACCTTCTGATACAGAACACACTTTAGCAATATCAGCGATACTATATTGAAAAACATCTTTTAATAATAAAATTGCGGATTGCTGTACATTTAATGAAGACAATACTTTCCCTACCATTTCATGCAAATCTGCAATGTTCTCATGTGGTTCTTCAAAAGTGATTTGTTCTCTTATTTTTTCATGAACAGACTTAGACTTCATCTGATCTAACCAACGATTTCTTGCTATTTTATAGACGAGTGTCATACAAATATCTTTATTTCTATATTTTTGAAGCAATTTACACACTGTTTCTTGGGCGAGATCTTCCCCATCCCATTTGTTTTTCGTTAAAAAAGTACAGTATCTTTTTAACTCTCCATATTGTTCAATTAAAAAGTTTATATTTGAATGATTCATATCGATACGGTTCTTTAAAACATGAGTTACTTTTGTGCACAAAATAACCACTCCTTTTCAGCGCTTACTTAATAAACGATTCAACATTAAAAAAAGTTACGGGGATATAAAAAAAATAATGTTTATGTTCAATAATTCGCGGTCATAAATATGTTATGTACAATTTTACGTGAGGAGGAACAAATTTGCCAAAATTAACAATTGAAGGTGCGGGAACATTTGATGTAAAAGAAGGAACGAAGTTAGTATTAGCAATTGAAGATAGCGGTGTCAACATTCTTCATCGTTGCGGCGGGAATGCACGTTGCACAACTTGTAGAGTAGAAATACTAGCAGGTGATTTCTGTGAAGCGAGTGCGAATGAGAAACATGCAATGACGGAAAAAGGGATTGAAGATCATTTACGATTATCTTGTCAAATGCGTGTACATAAAGATATAGTCGTTCGTCCGGTACTTACAGTTGAAAATTCAGGTCTTGATGCTGGACCGCGTCCGGCGGAGTAAAGCGATGAATTTAAAACAGCTCGCTGGCGAATATGCTGCTAACTTTGTAAATGATGGCATGAAGATTGGGCTTGGTACAGGTTCTACTGTATATTGGACAATACAAAAATTAGGTGAGCGTGTAAAAGAAGGATTATCATTTCAAGCTGTACCGACATCAAAGGAAACTGAAGCATTAGCACAGCAACTAAATATCCCCCTAATTTCGTTAAACGACGTACAAAGTCTTGATCTTACAATTGATGGAGCGGATGAAATTGATTCAAATTTACAACTTATAAAAGGCGGTGGCGGTGCATTACTTCGTGAAAAAATCGTTGCCTCTTCCTCTAAAGAACTAATTATCATTGCTGATGAATCGAAACTTGTAACACATTTTGGTACTTTTCCATTACCTATTGAAATCATCCCTTTTTCATGGAAACAAACTGAAAATAAAATTCAGTCTTTAGGTTGTCAAACAACATTACGTTTGAAAAATAATGAAACCTATATAACCGATAACAATAACATGATTATCGATTGTATATTCCCTAATCATATTTCTAATCCTGCCCATTTACACACTCAATTAAAAATGATTACTGGTGTAGTTGAAACAGGATTGTTTATAAGTATGACAAGTAAAGTAATTATCGGCGCTAAAAATGGGATAAAGGAATTGTAATAAAAGCTAACTTTTTAAAGTTGGCTTTTTAGTGTGTTCTTTTTCTCTTGATAGCGCTTTATTATGATATACTATGAAAACACATCATACTAGAAAGGACTGAACATTTTGCAATCCAAACTTATAACAGAACTTACTGATTTAGAAACTGCCTTTCATATTCGAAAAGAAGTATTTGTAAAAGAACAAGGTGTCCCTCTTGCAGATGAATTCGATACATTCGATGAAATCGGAGAGCAATGTAAACATATTTTAGTCTATTATAATGAGCTTCCTGTAGGTACAGGGCGTATACGATTTGTTGATGGCGTCGGAAAATTAGAACGTATTTGCATTTTAAAAGATTATCGTACATACGGATTAGGTAAAGTCATCATTCAAACGTTAGAAGAAATTGCTCGTAACGAACAAGCTACAAAAGTGAAACTACACGGGCAAACACAAGCTGAAGGATTTTATAAAAAATTAGGTTATGAAACTTCTTCTGATATATTTATGGAAGATGGCATTCCGCATATACTTATGACGAAAATGTTATCATAATAAAAAGGGTAGTGTATGAATCTTATGTATTCATACACTACCCTTTTTTATTAATAGAAAAGTGAATTCTCAAGATTCCCTTTTTCATCAAAGCCCATCATCTCTTAGTTCATATCTAGGTAAAGCTTACACTGTTTTCCATAATGATAATGCATAAATCCAGTTCGGATCACCATTTCCTTGATAACTCTGGACTGCTTCATATACTTTTCCTTCGTGTAGAACTCTATCTCCCTTTTTATATGCTTTTTTTGCATCCCACGCTTCATATGAAGCGCTTTCAGTTTTTGTAGTAATTGTGAATATATCACTCTGTACGGATTCATTTCCAGCTACATCAACAGCTTTTACTACATATTTATAAGTAGTATTAGCGAGCAGATTTTTATCCATATAAGAAGTTGTATTGGATGTTGCAATCTTTTTCATTGATCCTTCTGTTTCTCTATAAATATCGTAATGGTCTACACCAATATTATCGTCAGATGGACTCCACATTAAATCCACACTTGACGCTGTCGTTCCCATACTATGTAATCCTTTTGGTTGTGTTGGTGCTTCTGTATCAGGAATCTCAACTGTTGTTTTTACTGTAAGCGCTGTACTTTCCTTCGATACATTGCCAGCTGCGTCAATTGCTTTTACAGTATAAGAGTATTCTGTGCTTGGTTGTAATTTCTTATCAATAAAATGAGTGCCTATTACTGTATCAATCATCTCTCCGTTACGGAAGATTTGATATCCTTTTACCCCTACATTATCCGTAGAAGCGTTCCATGTTAGTTCTACACTATTTGCTGTTACTTTTTGCGTCTGAAGTCCATTTGGAATACTTGGCGCTTCTATGTCTGGTTTCACATCATTAATAAGATTAACATCAATTACATTATAGAATGCATTTGCTGTATCAGCTACATCCCATACTGCTAAAATCACATGATATCCACTACGATCAGTAGGTACATTGATTTTATGAGTTAAATTATTTGAAGCTGCAGAACCATCATGTTGTACAGTTCCAATTGGTTCGAAATCTGCTCTTGTTAGCGCTTTATTTGGATTCCACCCTTTTTTAGTAATATAGTAATGCCACTTACTCGTTAAGTGAGGCGCAGTATACTTCCAAGTAAATGTATTTTCCCCACCAGTGATTGTATTTTTAAACCAACGATTTGCTGTTTGTTGATCTAAAATACCACCAAATTTTCCGCCTGCTGAAGCAATTTGTCCATCTACTGGACCACCTTGTGGGAACCCTTTTGGAGCTTCTAAACTTTGTGGTTCATACATAACACTTCCACAGTTTACATTTAGCGCACCATAAGTTGAACTACATAAAGCGGATCGGCTACCGGGCTTTTCAACAAAACCGTGCGCATAAGCATTTTGAGGAATAAGTGTCGTACTAATAATTCCAGCTGTTAATGCTACAGCTCCTAAACTTTTTTTGTTCATTTTCATATTTTGTAGTTGTTTTAAAAATCGATTATTCATGTTCATGTCTCCTTCTTGTTATACTTTGTAGTGGAATGTGGGCTTTGATGTAAAAGAATAACAAGAGACAAACTTGTACCGATGTATGTGTTAATTATGCATACACCGCAGTGAAAATATATTTTTTTCTTGTGAAATATTTCACTTTATGAATATATCATGACATAGAAATCGCCAAAACATGTGCAGAAGTTGTGCAGAAATAGTGAAATTATTACTAACACGTAAAACTAAGTCCTAACATTTTAAAATACAATTTGAATATATTTATCTATCATCTTTACTTCATAATTAACAATATATTTAACTGGTTAACTTTTATTCTTATACTTATATCTTTCAGTGCCTTAGTTTTAACCATACTAGATATTAAAAATAAGAATTATAAAGTTAAATAAAAAGCATCCTATTTAGATGCTTTTCTAATGTATAATTTCATTTTTTTCACTGACCTACAAATATAAAAATTTCATCAACAGCTTCCTTATATCCACCTGATTTTTGGAAAGATTCCTTCAAATTCAAAGCAGCTTCTTTATATGAAGGATTATTTAAAATTAGTTCCACATTTTCACGTAGTTGCTCTTCAGTTAATTCCTTCATCTGTAACTGAACTCCCGTCTCAAGACTCTCCACTTGCTTTGCGACTACTGGCTGATCTGCACTTTGCGGTATTACAACGAGCGGAACCCCGTTATACAGTCCTTCATGCGCACTGTTCATCCCGCCGTGTGTAATAAATAGTTTCGTATATGTAAGCAGCTCAGTTTGGGGTACATAGTTTTTCACAATGAAGTTTTTAGGGATTTCGCCTAGATCACTTATTTTTGTTTTATTACCAATAGACATAACAATTGTATGCTCACTATTCTCAAAGGCCTTCATACACAGTTTATAAAAGTCAATCGCTTCATTAAAAACAGTACCTAATGAAATATAAATCGGACTTTTTTCTTCAATCGAAGTAAAATCAACGTCTCTGTTTTTCATTTGTGCAGAGATAGATGGTCCTACAAATTTATATGTTTCATCAAACGTATCACCAAAAGGCTGGAACTCCTTAATTGTATACACAATAGTAAGGGGTGCAGGATTACAGAAAACTTCATACGATGATTTTATTTCAACACCATATTTTTCAGCAATTCCCTTCGTTAAGTTTTGAAAATCATTCTGTATTTTGTCATGAATTTCTACTGGGATATTTTTTGACAGATGACCTAACATTTGCTCAAAAGATTTTTCATCCTGCGCAAAAGATGTACATGAATTTACGGATGGCAATTTAAGAATTTGAGCAATTAAGTGCCCACAGCCAAACATAGAATCATGAATTATGTAATCAAAATGTTCACCTTCAATTTGTTCTAAAACGCTAGGTATTACAATATCCGCTGTATGTAGAAGAACGTTTATTCTTTCCTGTAAATAATTTCTGCCTCCAGATAGAAACGCTTTTATAAATTTTTGATCGTCAATCGTTCGTACAGTAGCACCTGTCTTCTCAATTCGTTCCCTAAAAGCTTCTATTGAAAAATAAACGACCTCTTCACCGCGAGAAATCAACTCTTCTACAACTGGCAAAGTTGGATTTATATGTCCTTCTGATCCAGCGTTAATAAATAAAACACGCGCCATTATAAACACTCCTTACGTTAAATCATTTCTATGTTGGAAAGGTACGGATTCTCTCCATACTCTTTTCTTAGTTGTTCGTATCATATTCCTGCTAAATTGACCTAGCGAGTCTAAAACCGAGATCATCTATATGAAATGTAGGATGGCTTCGACGACGACAAGTAGCGCCGCACCCTCTCGCTGTTTCAGCCCAACTACCACCACGAAAAATACGGTATGATCCGTACACTGTTTCATCATACAAATCATAACACCATTCCCAAACGTTCCCTAGCATATCATAAAGTCCCCATGCATTCGGTTCTTTTTGGCCAACGTCATGAATCTCTCCATTTGAATTTTCATTATACCACGCTATATCATAAAGTTTCCCGTATGTATATCCGGTTGTACTTGCTTTACATGCATATTGCCACTCTGCCTCAGATGGTAATCGGTAGCCATTTGAATCTAAATTACATTTCACAATTTGACCACCATCACTAATAGAATAATATTCTTTTAATCCCGCTTTTTTTGAAAGTACATTACAAAACGCAATGGCATCGTTCCATGAAATATTGACAACTGGTTTATGATTTTTATCAAAATTATTTAATGTACTATTTGTAATAGCATCATATAGTTCCATTGTTACAGCATACTTTGCAAGAAGAAATGGTTGAATTTGTACTAGCCATTCTTTTTTTATTCGATCATCTCTTAATACTACCTCACCAGCTGGAATATTGACCATTAATGAATCGATTAGTTGAATTAAATCGTTAGTCATTTTCTATTCCTCCAAACGTTCATTTTATATGAACTTAAAGTCATATACTCATTACAAAATGCATTTTTCAAAAAGCGTTAAATTTTTCATAATAAAAAACGATTAGTTTAATTAAACTAATCGGTAAGATCCACAAAGAATTGTTGTGTCACATTCTATTATTATATGTGCTCTAAAAATTTCCAAACCTCATTTGGAGATTTTAAAACAATAACCTTTTTCTCTTCGGACAATTGCTCTAACTCTTTTAAAATTGTAGGTCGTTTAGCATTAGGATATTCCCATATCCATTTAAAAAATTGTAAATCAAATCTTTCTTCACATCCCGCGCCCATATCCGGTCTAGTTTTATTTCGATATTTTGCAATTCTTTTAAAAGCCCTATAAACACAAATTGTTCTATGAATATCAAGGAAGATAATTGTATCAGCTGCATTCAGTCTTATACCCATCGTCCCGCCGTAATTCCCATCAATAATCCATTTCTCATCTTTAATTAAGTTATTTTGAACTGTTATTTGTTCTTCTCTCGGAACACCTTCCCAATTCGGTTTCCAAAATAATGCATCAAGATGATGCACCTTAATATTTAATTTATTCCCTAACTTCCTTGCTAATGTAGATTTTCCTGAACCACCAGAACCAATTAATATTATTTTTTTCATACCTTTACGATACCTTCTATAACTTCTTCAATATCTTCCTTATTAGCAAAAATCCAGAAGAACATTTCTTCATTTAACTTTAATAAATCTGGTAACTGGACAAAATAAGCAATAAAGATAATTTGAATTGAAAGCATAACATACCAAATGGCTTTTAGTTCTTCTTTGGTTAAATCATTTTGTTTATAATAACCTTCAAAGACTTTGCTAACGATATGTAACCATTTCCCTCTTAATCTTTCATCACTAAATAGCTCGCTTAATATACTTGTACAGCAATAACATAAATCAAATGTTTTTACATTATTTTCTAAAATTTCGAAATCTATAAACCCTTCCAGTTTATCATCTTTAAAGATTACATTCGATAGGTGCATATCACGATGAATAATTTGTCTCGGTAATGGATGGACCGTTTCCTTGAAAACTGTGTGCATTCGCTCCATCTTTTGAATTACCTCTCGATGAACATGCTCATTCTTTTCTAAAATCGGTATAGCCCATTCAAATACCATCTTATGTAAATCTCTTTTTATTAACTCATGGTCACTATTCACCGAATGTAATGCTTTGTGCAGATTAGCTATTTCTTCTCCAATTGTACTTGCTAGCCCTTCCAGCTTATTCGTATCTTTTATTTCTAAAACACTTCCGGCAATATACTCATATAAGCAATAATATTTTTCTTTATATAATACATATCGTTCATCATTTTCTGTCTTTACTACTCTCTGTACTTTAATTCCCTTTTCATACAGTTGCTCCAAAACATCGAATTCAACTAGAAGTTGCTTTATCGATCCCGTTCTCTTTAAAATATACTCTTTATTCTTGCATATAACCTTCGCTGTTTTTGGTTGAATTACAGTAACTGTGACATGTTTATTTTGAAACCAAAACTTTGCAATTTCCAGTGTTTGTTCCATTTATAAATACCCCTTTTACAATTCTTATTTCTTCCGAAAAATAACCTCACACAGTATCCCCACTCCAACACCAATTGTATAAGCCACTAAATCACTCCACAAAAAACCGTATCCCAACACGAGTCCGCCCAAAGTCGTTGCACGAATGCTGTCTATCCATTCCGCATGATACAATTGGCTCACTTCAATCCCGTAGCAAAACATTAAACTAATAAAAGCCAACTTCTTCGTCTCTGTTTTAGGAAACAAAAATCCAAAGCCATTGAAAATCATTAATGCCCATAAAGCATCGCCTAAGTAATCATTTAATAGATGTGGTAGTGCAAAAGAAAATTTTCTTGAGCTAAGACCTAAAATAATAACAACTATAGTAAATAGTGCATATAATACTCTATTTCGTTTCGTATTCATTTTAAAGTCTCCTAATATATAATGTATAACTGTAAATAGCTAGTAAAATAAAGTTATTTTACTAGCTATTTATTAGTTGCTTTTATGATAAGAAAATGTGGATTCGTATTTAGATAATAATATGATTTTTCGTCTACTTCTTTCATCTTTTCAACTGCCTTCGGTTCCACTATCTCTTCTAATACAAAATAATTTGTAGTTTCATTTATTATGTCTTGTAGTGACCTTCTGAAAAATTCGACTTCAATTGTAATGTTCGGTTTAACCCAAGTATCTATTAATAACTGTTTTTCAAAATAACTTTCACATGGAAACTTTGTGAAATCCATAAAAGGATGATGGATAGAATATATAAGTTCTCCACCCGGCTTCAATACGCGACGAAATTCTTGAAATACTTGATTCCAATTTTCTAAGTAATGAAGAGTTAACGAACTTACAATCACATCATACGTATTATCTTCAAATGGCAATGTTTCTTGCAGATCATGACAAAGGAGCGTTGCTTTGTCCCTTATACTTTCTTTCGCGGCTTTTACCATTTCAGGACTTACATCAATTGCTGTAACATTTGCTCCTCTTCCTATGAATTGAGAAGTATACCATCCAGCTGCACATCCAGCATCTAGTATCTTTTTTCCTTCTAGTTCCTTTGGAATAAGCTCCATCATCGCCGGTCTTTCATAATAACTGTTATATGGATTTGCGAAATCTAGATTTTCTTTATATGTACTCGCTAATTTATCATACGTATCTTTAATCGAATCTTTCATTACACACACTCCTAATACATATTAATCCATTAACTCCTGCTGCTTTTTCTTTGAAAATGATTGTAGTACTAAATCATACGACCAATCAATCATTTTATTTATTTGCTCCTGTTCTATACCCTTATGAATATAAACGGTATTCCAATGTTTTTTATTCATATGATACCCTGGAATAATTGTTTCTGGATAATCTTCTCTTATTCTTAATGCGACTTCTGGATCACACTTCAATGTAATCGCAGCTTTTTCACCTTCTTCATGATTTACTATCGCAAATATTTTATTATTAAGCCTCATACATGTTGCACTCCAACCATCTGGAGAATCTTCTGTCGCTTTTTTTTTCGATAAACAGTACGCTCTTATTGCATTCATTTTAATTGGCACCTCTTTATTCTTTCCCTATTTGATTGCGGTGCATCACAATTTGCTTCGTCGCTTGAAATTGCTGCTCACCGTAAAAGTTTATTAGCTTCTCTCCGCAAAATAGACTAACAATATCAATATGTGATATTTCTCGAAGTAATATTTTAAGCATCTTCTCTCCAATACCTTTACTTCTTACACTCTCATGTACGACAACATCTTCAATGTATGCTCGATAAACACCATCAGAAACGACTCTAGCAAATCCAACTAATTCATTTTCTTCCCATACTCCAATGGCTATGCTATTCTTTAACATTTTTTCAATATCGACTTCTTTTCTTTCTGGCCACCAACCGACAGAATCATAAAGTTTTTTTATTTTTTCTGCACAGATTGGTTGTTCTTGTTGCAATTTATACGTGTACATATTCTTTCTCCCATCAAACAGTATACATAATATTATTATAATCTCTTTTCAAAAAAGTGCTGACTATGACCTTTCGGGTGATCTTCAACAATTCCATACTCCCTGTAACCATGCTTTTTATAAAATTCTGGTGCTTGAAAACTAAATGAATCTAGTAGTATTAATCTACACCCTTTTTCCTTCGCAATCCCTTCAATTTCATGTAAAAGTTGACTGCCATAACCGTCATGACGAACTGATTCATCAACCCATAAAAAGTCGATATGAAGGTGATAAAAATACATCGTACCTGTTACGCCACCAAAAATTTTTCCTTCTTCATTTTTTACTACGAGGCGTACTTCTTCCATCGTCTGTCTTGCCTCATCTGTTAAGATGGACATATTATATTGAATAACTTTATTTTTAATATATTCTCCTTCAGTACGTGTACCGTTCTCTATATGTTTCATATACATTGCTTCCTTTCAGCTTAGTAATCTACATTTTATTTTTTCTCTTTAAAATACTAATACATACGAATCCACCATATGTAACAAAGCATGAAAAGCCAATTATCCCTGGTACAGAGACATAGCCTATCCTTATGTAACTTATAACTGCAAAACAAGCGATAGACAATAAAATAGATGGCCAAAATATAAGAGCTGTTTTTCTTCGCCCTCGTTTCGATTTACTTTCTTTCTCTTCAGAAACACGTGTGCCAAAAAGCAATACAATACAAATAAGGATCGCTGCAAAGTAAATTGTATCTAATGACAAATTGTGATTATATAGTGCGATTCCAACTTCAAGAGCAATAATCGTTAAAATTAAAATAATGATTGTTGAAGTCTTTAAGTTTCTTTTCAATCGCTCACTCCTAGCATGCTTTCACTATATTCTTTGTATATGTACTTTAAAACTACTGCAAAAGCTTCATCTACCTCTTTATTTTCACGTCGATTCGGTAAATCTTTTCCCCCAATTACATAAAGAAGCGGAAATTCGTTAAACATTCCTATTATACCAATATTTATTGTAGCTGTGAGCAATCCACCTGTCATATGAGCTAAATGATAATATGGGATTTCTTCATACTCTCCTTGTTGTCTTACCATGCCACTAATAATTGGTTCCCATAATTCTGGTTCTAATTTATAACCTTGAAAGGTTTGTATGAAAAGGGCAAGAACTTCATTTAAGTCTCCAATATTTTTCTCATCTCTAGCATTCTCTTGTATATGAATTTTTGAAAAGTACGTTTGTACATACATTTTCACAGCATCCCATCCACCACAGTGCATTACAACTGACTGTGCAACGTAACTATCATGACAAGCTATCATTACCTCGACCGCTTGACTAAGTGTTAAAGAAGTTCTTCCTTGTAAATGCGGATATAACTGCGCACTATCTTCATGCGGATTAAATTTAATGTGATGAAGTATATCATTCCAATTATGTTTATTTTCCCTCACCATTTGTGCTACTACAAATCCAATAACTAATTTTGCTGCTGATGCTAACGGAATATTTAATTCACTATTATATGAAGCAACTATACGATTGTTTTTTGTAGAATAAATTGCCATTCCCACATAATTAGATTGTACCTCTTTTATTTTATTTTATTTATGACAGTTTCCATTTCCATCCCTCTTTTCATATCGTTATATTAACTTCTAATAATTCAATATTGAATATAAAAAACCTTTTCATCAGCTATTAAAATAAGAAAAAGGTAGCATGAATTTTTTCTTGCTACCGAAAAATATTTATCCTTCTATAGGATTTTCAGGACCGTTAAGCTCCAGCTGATAAAAAGCTAAATCTAGCCATTTATTAAACTTATAACCAGCTTTTTTTATTGTCCCTGCATGAACAAATCCATAGTTTTGATGCAAGGCAATACTTTTCTCATTCTCTGCATCAATTCCAGCAATTAAGGTCATATACTCTCTTTCCTTCGCAATTTTGATTAATTCTTTCATTAATGAAGACCCAATGCCATTTTTTCTATATGCCTTATCTACATACACAGAATGTTCAACTGAATATTTATAAGCAGGCCACGCTCTAAATGGGCTGAATGTCGCAAATCCTACTACTTTATTATCTAATTCATATACGAAAATAGGATACCCTTCAGCCTTTTTTTGTTCATACCAATCTATTCTATTTTCAAGGGTTACAGGTTTATACGCATATACAGCTGTTGTATAAAGTATCGCTTCGTTATAAATATCTAAAATGTATGCTAAATCTCTTTTCGTTGCTTCCCTTATCATTATTTTCTTCCTTTCATCATGTTCATCTTATTTCACTATCTTTTTAATAGTTTTATTTTATCGAAATTTCCGATTTTTATCTACATACGAATACTAGCTTTTCGGAAACCATCAAATATATTTATTGCAGCAGATAACATATAAAAGAAAATTCCTCCCCCAATGAGCCACGTTTTAAACTCCTCTGGGGAAATAGTAAATGCATTTGCCAAATACGTAATAAATCCTGCGTTAAATAAATGTGGATTTACTACAATTACAATGAATACTATCGTCCCAGCTACTTGAAGAATAGCATTTCCAATCGCCAATCTTTGCGTCCATTTTCCTTGCACTAATTTATAAAGGGATATACCTATTTCAAAAACGATCATAATTACAACGATTGGCCAGCACTGCAGTAAAACATCTTGATTAAAAGTTGGCGAGACAAACTTCAGTCCATTTGCCGTACCATGATATACGCCAACAAGATGATTCGCATAAAAGTAAAGTGTAGCCCAAACTGCTGTCCACATTAAACCTCCAAAAACTTCAAACTTCGAGATTATTTTTTTCTTTGGGATATACGAGATATTTTTCAAATCATCTGGTGTCCATTTTTTAAAACTTGTCGTCAACGGCTGAATGCCTTTGTCTTTATTTGTTCTTTCTAAAATAACAAACACAAGTGTCAACCAGAAAAATACATGAAGACCCACTTCAAAAATTTCCCCAATACCTTTACCTATCAATTGTAAAATAACATTTAATACCGCTTGATCACCACTATAACCTATAAAATTTTCTGCAACCATTGATATGAGTGCAATGATTGCTGCGATTGGTATAATCATTTTTAACAATGTCGTATATACATCAAAATAACGTGGTCCAATTAAATGCATCGGTCTATCCAAATAACCATTAGCCAATGAAACCGGACTCCCCAATTTTTCGAGAACGCTCTTTACATCTTCTTCATTATAATTATTAGGTAGCATATCCTCTATAGTTGACCTTAGTTCAAGTGTAATATCTTCACGATTTTTTTCCGGTAATCTCTTCGCAACTTCCTGGATATAGAGATCAATTAAATTCATTCTCTTCCTCCTCCTTTAATAAGTTATAAAGTTCTTTTGAATCCTTTATCCATTCCTTTTTTAACTGCAAAAATATTTCTAATCCATATTCACTTAAAACATAATATTTACGAGGTCTACTCTCCGTTTTATCCCAACTACTCGTTACTAGCTCCTGCTTTTCTAATCTGCGAAGTAGTGGATATAAAGTACTTTGATCAATTGTAATCCCTGATTGCTCCAATAACTGGACAAGTGAATATCCGTACTGCGGCGTTCTTAATTGGCTTAAAACGGCTAACGTTAATGTCCCTCTTCTTAACTCAGTAATTAACGAGTTTAATAAAGTATCCATTCACTCACCTCATTTCCATTACTATATGTCATACAGTATGTGTTTTATACTATGTATCGTACAGTATTAGTGTGACAAAAACTGTGCTTTTTTTACCAAAAACAGATAATAAAAAGCGCAAATTATATGATTTGTGCTTTTTTAGCTAAGTTATATATATCTATAACACTCTAAAAGGTAGCAACCTTAACTACTAATTTTGAAATTCCAGTAATGCTATATTAAGTTACAAGTATCGTACACATATGATGTGACCATAACATATCACTATAGGAAGCTAATAAAACGGAAAATTACCATGGTTGAATGATTCCTGTTTTATTCTTTAGGCACTGTTGATTTCACACTGTTTTCAGCACCTAATCAACGTTATTTCCTTCATAAACTTCATCTTGTTCAAAATCTCTATTTTTATTTGGTTTATTAAAGTAAAATAAAAAAACAATTAAATTAGGTTAATTGTTTTTCAAATGCAAAATCTTTATTTTTTTAAATAACCTATGATATTCGAAAAGACAAACTCTCCAAATGCAAGTGGTATATAAATAAACCATAACTTTAATATCGCCTTTGTTTCTTTGTGATCAGAATCCCCCATTAAAACCAACCCAATCCTTTTTCTTCTAATATTTTCATTTTAATTCCAATAACAAGGAAATTATACCATTTATCGATGTTATAGTCTATGTTTTCTAAAAATTAGATAAATAAAACTTTTGAATTCCCTCAATATTCAGATAAACATAATAATTTTTTTACGTTTCATCTTCAAAGTCTATAATGAGTCCTGTTAGAACTGCTTCATTACCAATCGATTGGATCCCGTGACCAATAAAATCCATCTTAAATTCTTCCCACTCTAACTGCTCTTTTTAAGTCTGTTCGAATAAAATTAAAAATCCTACTGATAAACAAAAAATCTCGTTTATCAATAGGATTCATTAGCTATATATAGCAATTATAGCGAACTCCATCGCCTATTACTAAAGTCGAACTGATTTAAGTAATATAAATTCCCCGTTTTCTTTATAAAATGGAACAACCTCTACAATCGCCTCAACATTAATTACTCCGTAAACATGCGGATATTCTTGACCGTTTGAAGCAAGTTCATATTTTACTTCTGCTTTTAATAGGGCTGGATCAATTGTAAGTAATAAAACATCTTCTTCATGCTTGAAATATTTTTCTGCAACTCTTAAAGCTTGATCTACTAATGAACAATGAATAAATCCCTCTTCTATAAGAGAATCTTCATTAATTTTTCCAATTATTTTTGCAATTTCCCAATTACTTTTCGTAATTACTTTTGTAATCATAGTAACTCTCCCTTTTTAATTTATGTAATGATATAATAACACTAAATTTTCAACACGTTCTTAATAGATTGGGGACTTATAATGGATAAACCTCTCACTACATTACAAACTATTATTATACATATGAATACAAATGAGCATTGGCATGATTTTATTTGTTACTGTCAGCATCGCGAAGCGGGACTTCGAAAATTAGCTTATAAACATTTAGAGGTATTTATTTCAAATGCAAAGAAATGGAAATCAAAAGATCAAGAAGAGTTTGCCATTTCGCTGTTTACTATTTTAGATGCATTAAACGAAAAAGATGAGGTGTTAACTTTCTCACTAAATAGTTTTCTAATTGACATTCTATATAGATGGACAGAAAACAACCCGATTGATTCAAGACCTTTTAGATGGATAGGAATTTATATGAATTCTAGCAATAAAGAAGACGATTTAGAAAAATTCCTTCGAAAAGCGATTGAATTAGGTGGTGATACCGAACAAAAAGCCATGATATACCTAGTTTCTAATTACATCAATACTTTAGAATTTGGTACACATGAATTCCCGTCAGGTTATTGCGGAGATTTAAGCGAATGTATAGAAAAACTACCCTACATGCTTCAATTAACTAATAGAATTCAGAATAAGAACAGTAAGGAACGAAATATTGGGCAATTACAAGAACAACTACACTCAATTCTAGATTGGTTAAAACATACACAAACTCCAGTAGATGCTGTTCGTATATGGGAAAAAGAACAAACTAAGGAATTAGAAAAAAGCATCGTATATCATTTAAACAACAGCTCAAGTCATTAATTCGTCTACCATTTCAATATAAAAAAGAGGATCTTCATACTGTACTAGAAAATCCTCTTTTTATATTTATCCCACATTAACTTGCAGTAAAACTCCCCACTGATTATAGTTTCACTTTATTTTAATCCTTTAATTAAAGGTGACGCTTTTCCGCTATGGAAAATCCATAAATCATGAAGTGATCTCGTACATCCGACATATAGTAACTTTGCATCATGTTTTGTATTTTTGTAATGTTCCTCATCTACATCAATTAAAAGCACTGCATCAAATTCTAAACCTTTCGCTAAATAGACAGGTACTACAGAAATACCGCCTTCATATTTACTTTGGTTTGCTTCAATGACGTTTACTGTTAAACCTGCATCAGTTAATTTCTCATACATATGACGGCATTCATCTTCTGTTCTTCCTATTACCGCAATTGTTTTCACATCTGCATTTTGCAAATGTTTTATCGTCTTCACAATTTCAATAAATTGATCTTCTGCATAAATCACTTTCACATCTTCTCCACTGCGGAAGACTGGTGTTGCGAGTCCTACTGGAATTTCTGCATTTTTAATTATTTCATTAGCAAATTCAATAATTTCTTTTGTAGAACGATAACTTCTTGTCAGTTCATAATATCCTGTTTCTTGGAATACTTCCTTAAAAGCACTCCAATCTTCAATTCCTTGGTAATCATAAATCGCTTGCGATAAATCACCTAATATAGTGAAAGAATTACCTAGTGTAATTTCTTTTAATACATAAACTTGGAAAGGCGAAAAATCTTGCGCTTCATCAATAACAACGTGATGAAACTTCTGCCCGATTTCAATCCCTGTTATACGATGATGTATGTATATTAAAGCTGGTAAATCTTCTACATACACTTCTTTTTTACGACAACTCTTTTCTGTTTCTTGAACAAGTTCTTCAGGTAATACTTCGAGTATTTCTTTGCTTTTCAACATTGAACTGTATAGTGAAAGTGGGCTCATTTTTGGCCAAAAATTCATATAGGTGTTCAATCTCTTTGTTGCTTCTTTTTTTAGTAACTTTTTCTCGTTTGTTTCTCCATACTTTTTAAGTTCAATTTCAATCCAACGTTTCATACGGCCGACTAAACGTTCTCTTCTCTTCTTTAATGGATAATGTTTATATTCCACTTGCATCCATTTTTTAACGTCTTCCACTGGAATAACAGCTTTATCCCATGCCTCAAAATCTTTTGTTGGCACTAAATCGTTTTCAAATTGAGTCATTCTTTCTTCTATAAACGCCTTAAATTCTAGCGTACCTTTTAATTTACCGATCATAATCTTTCTTTCATCGCGATTAATTGAAAAGGCTTCTTTCAATTTTTCTTCTGTCTGCTTTAGTTTCACGGAACCCTCTAATGTACGTAATGCCCAATCTGGAAACGTTGTTTGACTAATATTTCCTACCCCTAATTCAGGAAGTACGCTGGAAATGTAGTCTAAAAATAAACTGTTTGGAGCGAATACAATCATTCTCTCAGCTTCTAGCTGCTCACGATATTCATAAATTAAAAAAGCAAGGCGATGTAAAGCGATTGTTGTCTTTCCGCTCCCTGCAACCCCTTGAATTAATAATGGCAAGTTTCTTTCCGCACGAATAATATCATTTTGTTCCGATTGAATCGTTGAAACAATATCCTTTAGCTTATTATCTTTATTCTCACCTAATCGATATAGAAGAAAATCATCGGCATGCGATACATCTTCATTTCCTTTTACATATGTATCAACAACACGTTCAAGTTCTCTTTTTCGAATAGAAATGTTTCGTTTTAAATACACATCACCTTCTACTAACCCATCTGGTGATTGATAAAATGCTAATTCTTCTCCACCGGTAAATGAATAAAACATACTTGCGACAGGTGCTCTCCAATCAATAATGATTGGTTTCATCGTGTCCATATCCGAAACCCCTACTTTTCCAATATAAATCGGCATAACTGCTTCTTTACCATCTTCCTGAAAATCTAACCTTCCAAAGTACGGCTCTTGCACACCAATACGTAAATTTTGTCTATTAGACTCTCTCATACTTTCAAGAATTTGCTCCTTAAAATCTTCCCCATAATAAACTGGGATTTTTTCAAGCTTATCCAATTGCTCATCCATCGTATGTAAAGTATCCTTCATTTTTTGTAACTCATCTTCAAATATGTTGCTCATTTCGACGATTCCCTCCTGTCCGTTCTAATTTTTCAGTCGAATTATCATTGTATTAAAAATTCAATCGTAAAGTCAATAGTTTCAATTTAAATTTTCCGAAAAAACTTACTTTTTATCTTTCTAATTTTAAAGATATATACAACATCTAAATCACATCACTACACATATAGTATAGTGATGCATACAAAAGATACCACTTTCTATTTGTCACCTATTTAATTTATATATTGACAAACAATGTAAAAGTCAAAGATACATAAAGTGAAAATTTTATAAGTGTGGTTTTACTGCCCACAAATAGTAGGATAAATTAAAGTAAAGGAGTCTATTCAAATGAAAGTCGCGAAAAAGAAACCGCTAAAGTTATATTTACTTATTTTTGTATTCATTGTTTTGGCCAGTGGATGGATTGGGGTATTTCTAGATTTTCTTCTAACAGATCAACCTGAAGGAAACACTTTAGGTATGGGATTATGGATAATATTCCCTTTCCTCGTAAGCATTTTCCTTAGAGTCATTAGCCGAGATTGGAATGATTTTGGCATCAAGCCCAATTTAAAAGGAAACTTTATATGGTATTTCACTGCACTACTTATTTATCCATTCGTTACAGTAATAACGATAAGCATATCGCTCATTTTTGGAGTAGCTCATATTTCTAGTTTTGATATATCCACGTTATTGTCACTCATAGTCATGTCTACTATTGGTAACTTTATTAAAAATATTTTTGAAGAGTTTTCTTGGCGTGGTTATTTAACTCCAAAGTTGATTGAACTAAATCTAAACGATTGGTACATTTATATTATTTCTGGTTTAATTTGGGCACTTTGGCATGCTGCATATTATATAGTCTTTTTGCCAAATGAATATTTTGAATCTATCTCAAGATTAAATACGCTTTTATCTGGCTGTATCCTTATGGTTTGTTGGTCAATTATGTATGTTGAAATATATAGACTTACAAAATCAGTCTGGCCATGCGTTATCATGCATGCGATCGAGGATGCTGTTCCTACTGTTTTAGTTACAATAACAGGGATTATTACTCTTACAAACAGTAGTGATTTTTGGTTAAACCCTATTAGCGGGGTCGCTGCTACTGTTTTATTTCTCGGAATTGGAATCGTACTAAGAACTATAAGAATAAAAAGAGAACGACATTTATTCACACAATAAAAGTAAAAAGAGTAAGGATTTAATCCCTACTCTTTTTCACTTTTACTCGATATGATAAACATTCATTTAAAGATGATTGCTCTTTATATTTCCCAGCTTCAAAATCATACGCTCCTCCTGGGAAAATCCCAACTATACTTAAATGAGCCTCAGCACATAAATTACTAATCTCATCTACAGCATAGCAGCGTAAAGATTGTGTCACGATATCATTTGAAGAATCTATTTCCCACCAATGGTCTAGCATTCTTGCATTTTCACTATCATATTCATACTTTCGCATTGCAGAACCTATCGGCATTTCTTGTCCATTGGCCTTTTCCCAATATAACGGTTGATAAATATCAATAAGTGCACATCCATCATCTTTCAACCAGTTATGTATACGTTTTAATAAAAATAATTGTTCTTCATCGGTTCCTACACCAAATCCGTCTAAATAACAAATAACATCAAACTTTTCTTTAAAGTTAATTTTATAAAAATCGGCGCAATGAACCTCAATGTCATTAGTAGAATGTTCTTTTGCAAACATAGCTAACTCCGGTACAAGCTCAACAGTAGTCATTTTTACATTCAAATTAGACATCGCCCTTGCAAATCCGCCATTTCCAGCCCCTAGTTCTAACATCGTCTGAATTGGATATCCAACTTGTTCTTGCACTTCTTTAGCAACTTCCTGTAACCAATTTTCATTATTTATATCATAGCTTATTAGTTCAAATTGTTTTTTATAAAATTCTTTTACATTTAATTCGTTCATTATTATTCTCCTCCTGCAAATTATTTTTCTGTTACAGGTGAGAAACTAAATTTCTAATCCCCATGAAAAATCCTCCTTTTAATTTCACTATATTTACAATTTATCAAAATAATAAGAATTTTGAAAGTGAAAGTATAAAAAATAGATAATGGATTATACCACTATCTACTCTTTAGCTACTCTTATTTTTCTTTTTGATACTCCACCCAGTCACCAGAATCAATAACTTTTAATATCATCTTTTTATCTTGAGCGATATACACATATGCCTCTATTTCCCTATCAGCAACATATACTGTTTGCGTAATTCGATTATATAAATCAGTCTCCGCATTACCTGTATATTCTTCTAGTTCATCTAACTTACACAATATCTCATCATTTACTACATAAACTTCTCCATACACCTTTTCTTCAATCGAATAAGTCATGGCCGGATATCCTTCGTTCGTATCAAATAATTTTCCATATGTCCAAGCTCTGTCTGGAATGCACGTTGCACCTAGCATATAATGAGCATTCGTTTGTCCTCTTCTTAACGTGCCATAAACGAAAACATGATACATAAATTCTTATCCCCTTTATATGTCTCTACTTTCTTATTTGTAAATAAGCACGAATCATAAAGTAACTCACTTCATTCGGAAGCTGTTCTTTAATAGATTTCAGACCACCCTCTGCATTTTGAACGGCAGTTTCAATAAGAGATTCATACTCTGCCGGAACAAAACTTTTCCACTCTACTTCCATTCCATCCTCGTAGCAGCGAATTAAATGGTTTTCTATTGTTTGTCTTGATAAGTTGCGTTCTTTTGCAATCTCATTCAAATCAATACCTTGTTTATACATTTCATACGTTTCTAAATGAGAATTCGCGGACGCTTTTCCTGCCTTTTTACGTTCTGAAACTACTTCTGTCTTAATCGTTTCAGCATAATTTGGATTTTCTTCAATAAAATGCTGAACTGCTTGTAAGAAGTGCGAGCCATATTTCACAAGTTTGTGTTCTCCGATACCTTTTACCGTCAACAATTCGGAATCACTTTGTGGCATTTTCACGCACATATCTTTCAATGTTTGGTCAGAGAAAATAACGAACGGAGGTACACCTTCTCCTTGTGCAATTTCTTTACGTACTTCACGAAGCACTTCAAATAAAGGATGATCTTGAACAATTTGTCTTGTTTCTACTCGTTCTTTTCGTAAAACATTCTCTTTACCAAGTAATACTTCTTTCCCTTTTTCTGTTACTTTTAACGTCGGATAAGTGCCATGTTCAACTGCAATTAACTCATCTGAAATTAAAAACTCAATAAACTCACTGACCTCTTTTACACTACGGTTCGATAAAAGCCCATACGTTGGTAAAGTATGAAAATTAAATTCAATAACTTTCTTATTTTTCGAACCCGTTAATACTTGCGCTATCATTTGCTTTCCAAAGCGTTGGTTCGTTCTAATCATGCATGATAAAACCATTTGTGATTCCCTTGTCACATCAATGCTCTCACGATCGTCTGTACAATTACCACAGCGTCCACAATCTTCTTTCGGTTCTTCTCCAAAGTATTGCAAAATGAATGATTGTAAACATTGTTCTGTATGACAGTAATCGGTCATATTTTGCAATTTTTCAAGTTCATTTGAAAAACGTGACTCTCCAGTTGATTGATCAATTAAAAAACGCTGTACTTGTACATCTTGAGAAGAATATAACAATATACATGTACTATCTAATCCATCACGACCAGCACGTCCTGCTTCTTGATAGTAACTTTCCATATTTTTTGGAAGCTGATAATGAATTACGTAACGAATATTCGATTTATCAATACCCATCCCGAATGCAGATGTTGCTACCATTACACTTACTTCATCTCGTAAAAAGAGTTCTTGTTGCTCATTTCGATCACTATCACTCATACCAGCATGATATTTTGATACAGAAACTCCTGCCTTCATTAAATCTTCATATAACTGATCGACTACTTTTCTAGTAGCTGCATATATAATCCCAGATTCCTTTTGATTTTGACGAATATAATCCGCCAAATATGCATTTCGATCTTGTCCTTTAATGACAGAAAACGATAAGTTCTCTCGCTCAAACGTTGTCATAATTGTATTTTCTTGATTAATTTCAAGTGTGTTACAAATATCATCACGTACTTGCGGTGTTGCTGTTGCTGTTAATGCTAATACGAGCGGTTTTTCTGGAAGATAATCTAATATGCGATGTATATGTAAATAACTTGGACGGAAATCATGTCCCCACTGTGAAATACAGTGTGCTTCATCAATCGCAATCATAGGGATTTTCATATCGATAAGTTGGTCAACAAACTCCATCGAATCAAGACGCTCAGGCGCCACATAAAGTAACTTGTAATGTCCTTGTTTCGCTAATTGAATTCGCTGATTTGCTTCAGCAATAGAAATAGAACTATTAATATATGTAGCTGAAATGCCATTCTGTACCAATGTATCTACTTGATCCTTCATAAGTGATATTAAAGGGGATATAACCAACGTCGTTCCTTCAAATACTAATGCCGGAATTTGATAACAAATCGACTTACCGCCACCTGTTGGCATAATACAAACTGTATCTTTCCCATCTAGTACATTTTTAATTGTTTCATCTTGTCCTCTTCGAAACGAAGAATAACCAAAGTAGGACGCTAAAAGTTCTTGTGCTTTAGTAAACAAAAAAGAGTCACCTGCTTTTCTTTATCTTTCATCTACTTCTATTATATCAATCACTTATACGACTTGAAAGGGATGAATAAATGCTTATTGTTTTTTCATTATTCTATATTTAATATGAATTAGCATCCGTGTTTTATATGTTTTACAACATTTATAACGTAAATCCAGTACACATGAAGAAAGAGTTTCAATTTAGATGTTCATTTTATTTCCATTTCTTGAATACTACTAATTGTATACATATAAATTCAGGAGGTTACTATATGAAACATCGTAATATGAGTTCCATCACGGCAAAAAAGAAAACAACACAATTCCAATTCTCTAATAATGATGCGTGGAAATATGAATCATACTATAAGTATCAGCCATTATTCTCTTATAAAAAGCTTTTACATTTTCTTTCTCAATTTTTTAGACGTTAATATATGCGCAAAAAATGTATCATTCACAGAAGTTTTCTCAATATTAAATGTATAGACTTACTACAATTCAGTTGTTACCATATATAATAATCTGTTGAATAAACCCCTTAAGTTGACCTGCTCATATTAGCAGGTCTTTTTCATGATTACATACTTCTGTCCACTTCAATCTCACTTCCAAGTCTTTTCTCCATTTTATAACCATATTTAAATCCCAACAATTGATGATAATCATAAATTGTTGGGATTTAAATTGTTCACATATAATTATGCAATTCTTCTTTCTCAATACACAAAACACATTTTACTTGTTACTATAAAAGTACTCCAGATGAGTTTTTGCTCATCGACATTATCTAGTTAATGGGGCCAGCCGCGGGAAGCAGGTCCCTTTGACTTTATGACGGTACCAATTTCATTTGGACACATTTACCAGGTTTTTTCAAAAGAATTTTATGATAACATTACGTAGTCGAGTCCGACATCTCGGCAATACCCTTTTGAGGGTCTGCAACTTCCCTTGCAGACCCTCTTTTACTTTATATTCATTTTATTCATATATACCACAACATCATTCATTGAATTTCTCCATTTCAAATTCCCTAAAAATAATCTAGGACACGTAACTAAAAATAAATATTTATCATACTTTGAGTTATACATGTTCAAAGGAGTGTTACTATTTATGTATTCTTATTGGCAATCGTATTACTCCCCCTACCATAACCCTTATGTAAACTATGATTTATCCGTACGTAACTACCGAATTAGTAAAAACGAGAATTTTTTAAAAGGGTATATGCGTTCTTTATGGGAACAACACGTCGCTTGGACGAGATTGGCTATTATAAGTATTGTATTTAATTTACCAGATGTTAACGTTACTGTTGGACGGCTTCTACAAAACGCAACACATATGGGACTATCACTTGAACCGTTTTACGGTGAGGATGCAGTGAAAAAATATAGTGCATTAATTAAAGATCACTTAGTAATTGCAGCAGATCTTGTTAAAGCCGCAAAAACTGGTGATCAAAATGCAGCGGCCGCTATAGAGAAAAAATGGTACGCTAATGGTGATGAAATTACTGAATTTCTTAACAGTATTAACCCATATATTGATAAAGAAGAATTTAGAAAAATGTTTTATGAACATTTAGCATTAACGAAAGCAGAAGCACTTGCCTTCCTAAACAAAGATTATGAAGCAGGAGTAAAACTTTACGATAAAATTGAAAAAGAAGCATTAGAAATGGCCGACATGATAACAAACGCAATCGTAAAACAATTCCCGCAAGTATTTCAATAAAGTGAAACTTTAATCAGAGTAGGTTACTACTCATTAATACTGGATAAAAATAAGTCGATTTCCCAACATAAATCGACTTATTTTTATCCATGATATTTCACCTCTCCTCTTTACATTTAGCTTATATCGATATATTTTATTAATATCCGTTTTTTATAGGAGGAAATAGTTTGATTAACGCCATTGGTCTCGTTTTTATACTCACAAATAAACACGAGAAAAAAAAGAAAGTTTACCTAAATGAAAAATTTGCACTAATAGATATTATTGATTCTAAAGAAGTATTTGATGATGAAGGTAATCCTTTAGTAGAACTAACATGTAAATACAGCATATATTTAGACGAAAAATATTACTGTAAATCTCTCGATGATTATACCGGACAAGTATTTCCTTTCTTAAGTGCAAAAATAGGAAAAGGTCTTCTAAGAAACTTAAACTACTACTTTTCTTACGTTGATGCCTATGATAAGAAACCACCGGTTAAAGAAATAAGACCACTTATGAAACATGTAACTAACAGATAGCGAAAAATACAAAAAAGAAAGCATCTAACTCTGGATGTTTTCTTTTTTATTGAAAACTCATTCACCCTCATCCCCTTCTAAAAATACGTATCCAAGCATAATTTAAATTAAAAACATTGGAGGATTAGACTGAATGAAATACTCAGAAACAATTATAAGCAAACGACTTCGAATACTTAAAATGACGGGTATGTTTTTCATGCTAGTATTAATAGCATGGATTGGATATACAAAATTACTTTATGAAAACGGATTCCTTCAAGAAAAAAAGAATTCAGTAGAAGTAATGAATACTAGCATTACAGGAGAAATAGAGCAGCTTTTTCATATAAACTTGCAAGGTTATCGAAAAACAAGCCTTGATGCTGTTATAGAAGCAAGTAAAACCGATCCAAGCGAACTATCCCTAATTGAACTGGTCAACAAATCCTGCTCGCGAGATTGCATAGGCGAGCCAGTAACATATGTAAACTCAAACAATGGATATATCTTTTATAAGGAATCTAATGGAACTAATGTAGCTATAACGGTTAAAAAGAAAGACACATGGGTAATTGTAAAGAAATCTGTTCAAGATGGATTATAATTCCCCCCAAAAAAAGAGTACGTATCGTACTCTTTTTTATTATTAATCTCCTTCCTCTTCACCTCTACAATGGCATTTCAGTTTTGTTTTACAATGACATTTTTCACACTCACATTTCGTTTTCTCTTTGCAACAACATTCGTGAAAATCTCTGCGTTTACATCTACATCTCCCAAACATTAAATCATCCCAAAATTTATTACAATTTCGGGAATGCCCACAATGACAAGTATTCCCCATGAATATACTTCCTCCTAAATAGAATTCATCATATTCTATGTTTGAAAGTATACAAAGGCTTGTATATTAGTCTATTTTCTCCGTATCATAAGTAGAGTTAGCAGATTACATTAAAATAAAAAGCCGTCACATGACGGCTCTTATTTTTATTTAGCAAGCTACTCTTTTGTATAAAAAAATTTAATTCCTTTCGTATCTAACCAAGCCGTTGCTTTGTCCAGTTCGTTCCCTTGACGATAATCTGTCTCAAAATACACAAGCCCTTGGTTATTTCCGCGAGATATTATTTTAGAAGTATATCCAAGCTTATCCATCATTTGAATCATGTCAGGAATTAAATTTACACCAAATTCATAAGTAACTACTTTGTTATATTTATTCACTATAATTCCAACCCCTTCTTGTTTTTTTATTGGCTCAACAGTTTGATTTGTGAACCAAGCTAACGGTTTATTTCCAATTAGCTCATTTAAATCACACTTTCCGATACCAGCTACATTCCCTGTTTCTGTGTATTGCCAAATTTCACATGGATACGCCGGTTTGTTACCACCATAACGAGGAATCCATATAAAATCAGAATTGACATTTGCCATTCCAAATGGAGCATACATATGATGAGCAATATATAAACCGACTTTCTTAGCTCCTAATCTGCGTAATTCATCAATAAAGGCTTGTGCACCCGTTCTCATATCGTTCATTGTTCTTACTTCTACGTCAGCTACCCAAACTGTTGCATTTTTATCACCACGGTTCCAAAAGTCTCTCGCTTCTATCCGTGCATCCTCTACTGAAACGAAATGACAGAACGCGTAATTACCAAACGGAATATTTCTTACTTTCATTGCTTGTACATAATTTTTATATAAAGGATCAACATAATTTGAACCATCTTGCACACGTGCAATTACGAAATCTAATTGTGGGGCTGCGATATCCCAGTTAATATTGTCATTCCATTTTGAAATATCTACAATGTAACCCATAATTCATCATCTCCTTTTTTATTATTATATTCAGAGCTTGTATTTTTTGCTCTTATCCCTTAAACAATCAAGTCAGTTTTTTAATTAGCAGTAGAGATTTTGTATTAATTGATAATGATTTAAAATTTAACTTATGTATCGAAAAATAGAATATTATTGCAGATTTAAAAGATGATTATTCCAAAAACTAAAGTATATAATTAAAACAATAAAAGCCAACTTGTATTTTCAACCCACTAATCATTAGTTTTACCCCGCATTAACGGGCAGTAAGACCCCCACCTCAAAATTCAGCGGAAGCAACGAAGTTAGCTGGGGGCGGGCTGCCCGTAAAAGCCCGATTGGTGAAGGCTGATTAAAGTTTCACTTTATCTCACATACTCATAGTACCACTTACGTGCATCTAACCAAGCTGTAAATTTATCGATATTTCCAGCTTGGTAGCCATTCGTTATAGCATAACCAATGCCATCTTTCTGAACGATAATTTGTCCATCAATACCTGCATCAACCATTGCTTGAGCTAAGGCTTGTAAATTACTAAATGCTACACCGCCAGTTTTTACTTTGAGCAAATCCACTGCACCTCCTCCAGTTTGTCCTGTAAGAGCAAATACAATAGAATTAGCGATTTTATCAACATTCCATTTTGCCATGTCGGACTCATTGTCAATAAATCCTAATTCTATAAGAATAGCAGGTGCTTTCGTCCCATTTAATACCGCTAAATCTGTACGCTGTTTCGCACCTCGATCACGCCATCCAATATCTTTTGCTAGTTGAGCTGAGATTTTAGCCGCTAAGTCTTTCTGATCATAATACAGAACCTCAACACCCTGTCCATTTCCATTGCTCGCATTAAGATGAAAAGAAATAACTAAATCCACAGCATTGGAATTGCTTTTACGAATGATATTATTTAAATTTTGTGATTGAGTTGTCCCTACCTCGTCCGTATCGTCATAAACCGTGTGTCCTAAGGCTCTTAACTTAGCCGCCACAGCATCTTTAACTTGCCTATCTAGAACGTGTTCTCTCCGATTCCCAAAATTAGCACCTTGAACAATACTATTGTGTCCTCCGTGCAAACTATATCTGGCCATTATTCATCAACATCTCCTTTCTTAATATCCTATTCAAAACTTGTCTTATTGCTATTCCCACTTACAATCTTAACTGTACCCATATATCCTACATTTTCTAAAGGTGAAGGCAATTCGTTTTCGATTTTAAAAAGAGATGTCACTTCACAAATCGGATTCTTTGTTCTCTAAATTGCATTAACTTGAATGGTGACACGAACAAAAAAGCATCACCTTTTTGGCGATGCTTAAAAACTCTATTTTACGTTTTAGTTCCCTAAATAAAGTTTAAGATCATGGTGATCGAAACTATACCTATATTTCCGCCTCTTCCTTCACTGCCTCTTTCAACCTCTGTAACATATACCCAATCCCTTTGCATCCTTCTAACGGATATGTAATCATTTCTTCTGGATATAACTTTGTCACTACTTTTTTATGCTTTTTTCCCGCTAGTAAGACGATTTCGTCAAACTGTAGTAAACTTTTATCTACCATCTGTTTTTGTAATTGCTCTATACTTATTACCTCATCGCTTTTTGAATCAAATGCAAGATCATAGTTTTCTAATACAATATCATTTGGTCTTAAAAATCCATGTTTCGCTGATAATATAACCCAGTTTTCGAAAAACATAGTTGCGTACGCCTGACATGCTTTTCCGAACGGACTAATATATACATCTTTTGCTTCCATCGGTCCGTAGTTTGAATACTTATCCCAAATTTTCTTTTTTCCACATGGAATTATACATAGCCTTTTCATATATATTTCTACTCCCTTTACTTCTGTAAATAAAATTCGTTATTTTGTACATTTTTCTCTCGAAATACTATATAATAATTCCGAAAGTTAAAATTACACATTTTACCATATACGTACTATGGATTACTCTCGTTGCAAATATTATAATACCATAAAATTTTTGCATTTTTTCTTCAAAATATTAAAAATAAATTGTAATATGAGGATGTATGAATAAAATTAAAAAGGAGGTTCATAAAAATGAAAAATATTATCCCTGCACTATTAGTCTATTTTATCGTTTGCGTTATTTCCGTTATCATTCCAGCATCTGAAGGCTATAATTATGTCAGCTGGAAGTTATTTGTTGGGCAAGTGTATGCGATACCTATTTTCTTCATTACTACTATCATTACATTTTATATAAACAAGAAAAAATCTTACGAATAAACGATTATAAGGATAGCTAACGCTATCCTTATTTTAATTCGTTAATCAAATCTAAAATAGCCCTTGCAGTACTTTGTATCCTTTCTTCCGAAAATTCAAACGCAACACCTGTATTTTTATATATTTCCTGTATAGATAAATTCCAATCTGAACTCGCTCCCTCTTTAAAGAAAGCAATCGCTTGTTCCGGATTCTCTCGATAAATTTGAAACAATTGCATTGCTCCTATTTGTGCAATTGCATATTCAATTTTATAAAAAGGAAACTGAACAAAGTGAAATGACTCAAACCAACTCGAACCAATTTCATTCTCTACTCCTGCAATATCAACTGATGAATATTTATACCTTTTACATAGTTCAATATATTTCTCATCTCGCTCTTCTGGTGAATGGTTTGGATTTGTGTAAAGCCAGTGCTGAAATACATCTCCTGAAACTGACGATATTAATAACGATAAAGTACGATATAATTGAACTCGCTGTACTTCTTTATAATCATCCTCTTGCGTATAAAAAATATTAAGCTTATCCATTAATAGCAACTCCAGGCTAAGGGAATAAAGTTCCGCCACCTCTTCACGAAGGTACCTTTCCTGCATACTACTTTCATTGTTAAATTGTTTATAAAAATGAAATGCATGCCCCAATTCATGTATTAATGCATTAATTGCATAAAATGAAGGACTAAAATTAGAATAAACAAAAACGTCTTTACTATGAGGTAAGGTAAAGCAAGCTGCCCCTGATGCTTTATTTTTCCGTTCTTGTACGTCAATTAATCCCGCTTTCCTTATATGAGTAAATTCCTCATGAAAACATGAATCTGTCTTCCGAAACATTTCTTCAACCCCATCCAATAAATCAATGTAATTTTCAAATGAAGATTTTTGCAAATTACAAGGAGCAAGATCCCAAGGACGATACGTTTTTACATCAAGATTCTTTTTAAAAAGACTTCCTAACTGTTTCCAAATTGGTACAACACACTTTTCTATCGACTCATGAAACTTATAACAATCTTCAATACTGTAATCTCTATTTTTTTGTTTAAAGGCATATTCACTATAATTATTAAACCCTGCATTTAAAGCCATCTGATTCCGCAATTGTACGAGTTCCTTCATAATACAATCTATTTCTATTTTTATTATACTTCTTGCTTCGCACAAAGCGTACCAAGCTTTTTCACGAATAGCTCTATTTGGGTTATCTAGCCTTGCTTTTACGTATGCATACGTCTTTTGCTCGCCTTCCCAATTAATAGATATGCTAGACATTATTTCTCTATATTTCGTAATAAGTTCTTGCTCTTTAACGGAAAGCGCTATGTTCTTTTCATTAAACATCTCACTCTTCACAAATCTTGCTTTTTTCATAAATCCATATTTCTGCTCATCTAATAAATCAGAAAACGGACAATCTCTAAATTTCTGGTCAAATTTTGCATTGTATCTTTTTAAAAGTGGCTGAATTTCATTTTGGTTATACATATGTATATCACGTATATTACTATCTTTTGTATTTCTATACATAGCGATTAAATTGATCGTTAACTCCTCTTCTATTTCTGTGTTTAAACGCAGCTCCTCCGAAAGCCAGCTCTCTAATTCTGAAACCGACGTAATATTTCGCTCTAAAAGTGACTGTAATTTACTCTCCAAATCATTAAACATACACAATCCTCCCGTTTTTAATTTTCTGTTTTTTAGAGATAAAAAAGGACAAGTAGCCAATCTGACTACTTGTCCTTGCTGTTTATGTGTACTCAATAAAATTAAGCTTGGAATGCTTCTGTTAATACTGGTACGATTTGTTTTTTACGAGATACAACACCTTTTAATGTAGCTGTGTTGTTTTCTAGTGATACGTTGTATGCTTTCTCAACTACGTTTGCTGCTTTACCGATCGCAAGACCGACAGAATCGTTAGTTAAGATATCAGTTACAACGAATAAGAATAGGTCTAAACCTTTTTCTTCTACTACTGCAGAGATTACTTTTTCAAGTTCCGCTTGGTGTACAAGAACGTCGTTTGTATCAACAGCGTTTACTTGTGCGATTTCAACTTTCGCATTACCCATTTGGAATTCTTTAGCGTCAAGAGAGATTAATTGCTCCATTGTTTTTCCGCTTAAGTCAGCACCAGCTTTTAACATTTCTAAGCCGTAGCTATCAGCATCTACACTAGCGATTTCCGCTAATTCACGAGCAGCTGCTACGTCTTGTTCTGTGCAAGTTGGAGATTTGAATAGTAAAGAATCTGAAATAATTGCAGATAACATTAAACCTGCAACTTCTTTACGAATTGTAACGCCATTTTCTTTGTACATTTTGTTTAAGATTGTAGCTGTACATCCCACTGGCTCACAACGATAGTATATAGGATCGCTTGTTTCAAAGTTAGCAATACGGTGATGGTCAATAACTTCTAACACACGAACTGATTCGATATCGTTAGCACTTTGTTGACGCTCGTTATGGTCAACTAAAATAACGTTGTCCACTTCGCTTGCTACTGTCTCAACAAAACGCGGTCCTTCTACTTTAAAATAGTCTAACGCAAATTGAGTTTCACCGCTGATTTCGCCTAAACGTACAGGCTCAGCATTCATTCCTAATTCTTTTTTCAATTCTGCATAAGCAATTGCAGAACAAATTGCATCTGTATCTGGGTTTTTATGCCCGAAAACTAGTACTTTTTCCATGTTTTCCACCTCTTCATGAAAAGGATATCTTAAAGAAGCAAATATGACAATATTTAAAGCATATTTTTTTATAAATAATTGCACTTTCTTCTATATTTTTCATCATTTTCATAAAAAAAATCATCTAAAATGAATTAGATGATCGAAATATATGTTTCAATTAAAATAGTGTAGGAGTTTGCACTACATTGTTAAAAGCGAAATTTGAAGCTAAGCCATTATTCACAAGGTTTACATCTATAACTTGATAAAACGCATTTCCAGTGTCTGCAATTTCCCAAACAGCTAAAATAAGATGGTATCCACTACGGTCAGTTGGTACATTTGCTTCGTGCGTTACTGTTGTCCCCGGTCTAGCTCCACCGTCATTTTTCACATAGAATGGCACTAAATCTAAATCTGATCGCGTTAAAGGTTTATTTGGATTCCAACCTTTTTTCGTAATATAATATTTCCACTCTTTCGTACTATGAGGAGCCGTTAGTTTCCACTTGAATGTATTCGTCCCGCCATTTAACGTAACTTTCTTCCACCTATCTACAGTTTGAACATCTAAAGCGGGAAAGTGACCAGCCCCTGCAATTTGTCCATCAGAAGGTCCTAGTTGCGGAAATCCACCTATCCCTTCTACACTTTGTGGTTCATATTGAATTGGTCCACAATTTACATTTACCCCTTGCTTACATAAATAAGATCGGCTCGCTGGTGATTCTACATATCCATGAGCTGAAGCCTTTTCTGAAAATCCAAATGTTAATAATCCCGTAAGTAATACGCCACCACTTAAAATAACTTTCTTCATCTTTTGTAAACTATTCTTTTTCATTCTTTCATCCCCTTCCGATAATAAAGCGAAAACAACTATAGTTGGCTAGTCATCTTCTCTACATTTATTATAAGACGAGAATCATTACTAAAAGAACCCTCTAAAAACTTTCTCAAATTCATTTAGTGCGTTAAATGGATTATATCAATAAATTTATTTAACACCGCCAGAAAAATATAGACGGTGTTAAAATAGTTTCTTATTATTCAGTATGATAACCTTTTAATCACAATTTATATGCATTTATAATAAAGAACCGTAGCATCTAACTTTCCATTCGGAGAAATTGCATACCCTGGTATTGTTCCAACTTCTTGGTAGTCTAGTGATTTGTACAATTTATTGGAAGGATCTCCTTCTCTAGTATCTAATACTAAAAGAGACCTGTTTTCTTCCTTCGCTCGTTCCTCTGCTTTTTGCATAAGCAATCGTCCAATACCGTTACGTCTAAAGTTTGGATGAGTCATTAATTTGCAAATCTCGGCTCTATGAATTCCGTTTGGCTTTGTAACTAATTGTAATTGAATACTCCCTGCTACTTCGTTGTTTATTTTAGCCACATACAATATCACTTCTGGCGCTAATACTGTTTGCCAATACTTTGTTGCGTCTTTTTGTTCCAGTGGAGGCAAAAAACCAATTGATGCCCCATCATTTACAACCGTTTTCAAAAGTTTCGAAAGTTCTTCCATATCATTTTCTAGTTGCTTAATTTCTTCAATTACTAAATTTCGCATTACTTTTCCCCCTTTTGTTTCATTGTAACAATTTTTAAAGAAGGAATAATGAAATAATAAGATGAATTTATTTAGGATATGATTTTTTTAGTGAAAGGATAACTATATGAAATATATATTAGATAGAACATATGCAAAAGAATTACTCGAATGGGCATATGAACAAAACCCCGGCCCTTGGTTTGGACATTCAATACATGTTGCTCATGCAACTGAAAACATAATTATAGAGCTTATCAAAAAAGGGTATGACCTAGACGCTGACATAGCATATAACGCTGCCCTTTTGCATGATATCGGAAGATACAAAGGTTTTACCAAATCGGTCATTCATTCCTATGATGGTTATATGTATATGAATGATTTAGGATATACAGGAAACGCCATTATTTGTGTGACACACTCATTTCCCTGTAAAAATGAACATATAGATATCGCAGCGGAATGGAATCTCGTTCCTGACCATATGAAAAGCCGCTTAGTTGCAATATTGAATGAACATAGTAACTACGACTTATATAATAAAGTAATTACTCTTTGTGACGCTCTTGCTGACGCAGATGGCTTTACTACGCTGGAAAGAAGATTAATTTCAGTTGGTTTGCGTCATGGTACAACATCTCATACATCTTTACATTGGAAAGGTTTTTATGCAATTAAGCAAGAATTAGAAGTTTTAATCGGTAAGAGTATATACACAGTTCTTCCTGATGTAGAAACATCTATTTATAAAGATATGAAATATTAAAGTGAATACAAACTGAAAACGATAAAATTTGTATGTGTGTTTCTAAAAGACTCTTTCAAAAGTGGAGGGATTTCTTATTAGTAAAATAGGATTTGACTTGATAAACCTTGAGGCGAATTTTGATTTTGGATATGAAGATATAAAAGAGATTTCTATGAGATGTAAATTTTCTAACTGTTCACATACAAACGAACCATACTGCGCGGTTAAAAGAGCTATCTCTGACAGAGCTCTTTCTGAAGAAGTAGTAAACAGTTACTATAGAGATTTTCATGAAGCACATTATGTTTCTAAACAGAAAAACAAAACAAAAGCTATTGATTATATGAAACAATTGAAGCTTTTTACAAAACCTTAAAATTAAATAAATAGTTGTTATTTCTCATTCTTACTAAATTTGAAATTCTTCCTTTATTGTATAACCATAAATTGAACCCATCCTAGATAATTTTTATACTCAAATTTAATTTCACATAAAAAACGTTTTAAACATAAAGTTTAAAACGTTTTTCTATTCAATGCTTTTGATTTTTCAGTTCTGTTAAACATTCTTGTACTAAAGTTACCGCTTGACTCATCGCAGCTCCGCCAGCAAATGCTGCTGAAACACCACATGCTTCCAGAATCTCTTTATCCGAACATCCTTGATCAAGACAACCTTTTGTATGATAAATTGTACAATACTCATCTTGCGTTGCTAAACTAATTCCTAATGCAATAAGTTGTTTTTCTCTTTTTGTTAAAGTACCCTCTTGAAAACAAGCTTGCGTGAACGCATTATATGTCTCAGCGATTTCAGGAATTTGATTTGTAAAACTACCTATACCTTCTTTATAATGGTGTAGAATATCATTTATCGAACTATGTTGCTCATGTTCCATCTTATTCCCTCCAGTCATTTTATCCATACCTATTGTAGTATGTGATGAAATGAAGGCAATATACCCCTTTAAAATTAAGAATTTTCAGTTAATTTAGGTTATAATTTTAAATTATCATCTACTATAACTTTTTCTCTAGAACTTTTCCTTTCAACCTCTTTACTTCTTTCTTCCCAAAATGTTAATCCTTCAATCCCTACATTTTTAGGATCAAATACTGGATCTTTCCCTTCTTTTTTCTGCGTTTCATAGTCTTTTAACACTTTTAATGCGATTTTACTTAATAATAGAATCGCGATTAAGTTTAACCATGCCATACTACCAATTCCTAAATCTCCAAGATTCCATAAAAGCGACGCTGATTCAACACTACCGATGTAAACCATAATTAAAAATCCAAATTTTAAAACTGGTTTTAACCAGCCATACTTCAATTGACGATCTAAATAAGTAAGTGTTGTTTCAGCGATATAGTAGTAAGCGAGTAACGTTGTAAATGCAAAAAAGAAAATCGCAATTGAAATAAATATTGGACCAAACCCTGTCATCACAGTTTCAACTGCTTGTTGCGTATAAATTGGACCTGCTTCCACATTTCCTATGTTTTTTACAATAGCGCTTTTCCCTTCAGGTATAACATTATACATACCTGTAATTAATATCATAAGAGCTGTCGCTGTACATACGACAATTGTATCGATATATACGGAAAACGCTTGAACTAATCCTTGTTTTGCAGGATGCGATACTTCAGCAGCCGCCGAACTATACGTCGCTTCTCCGACACCAGCAACGTTTGAAAATACAGCGCGTTTGACGCCCCATGCAATAGCTGCACCAACAATTCCACCAAACATTTCATTTACACCAAATGCGCTAGAGAAAATTAAAGCAAACATACTTGGAATATCCGATACATTCGCAATTAATATGATACATGTAACAATTACATAGCCAATTTCCATAAATGGAACAAGCATTTGAGAAACGCCAGCAATTCTCTTTACACCACCAAAAATAATTGCTGCTAGTAACACGACTAAAAATATACCAGTTATATATTTGTTAATACCATTAGAGTTTTCAAATCCAACTGCGATACTACTAGATTGAATACCTGGTAATAACACGCCATATGAAAGTGTTACAACTACCGCTACAATGACTGCAAACCATTTCATTTTTAAACCTTTCTCAATGAAATATGGAGTACCGCCGCGATATTCATTCCCTACTTTACTTTTGTATACTTGAGATAATGTTGATTCAACAAACGCGCTCGCTGCCCCTAACAAAGCCATTACCCACATCCAAAATACAGCTCCAGGCCCGCCGAAAGCGATTGCTGTCGCTACCCCTGCGATATTACCAATTCCAACTCTTCCTGATAAGGCTAAACAAAATGCCTGAAAAGATGATATTCCCGTCTCTGAACTCTTTCCTTCAAATAATAGTTTAATCATCTCTTTAAAATAACGAATTTGCAAAAAGCGTGTTGCAATCGTGAAATATACGCCTGCCCCTAATGCAAAAACAACTAAACCGATACTCCACACTTGCCCTACTAACCATTCTACTAAATTCTCCATCCAAATCCCCCTTATCATTCTTTTGAAAAACAATTTTGTATATAAGAAAACGGACAACTATTATCAAACTTTCTAGTTGTCCGCATCTTTCATTATTTCATCCCTCAATTTTTGTCAGTAAAACGCCCTATTACTTTATATTTACCCAAACACTTTTCACTTCTGTATAATTGTCAAGCGCATATGAACCTAATTCGCGGCCAATACCAGATTGTTTGTATCCACCAAATGGTGCAGCTGCATTTTCTAAGTTATAATCATTAATCCACACTGTTCCTGCTTTTAATTTATTTGCCACTTGATGACCCGTTTTGATATTTTGCGTCCATACACCCGCAGCAAGACCATAGGATGAGTTGTTCGCTCGTTCAATTACTTCTTCTGTCGAATCAAATGGAAGTACAACAACAACTGGTCCAAATATTTCTTCCTTAACGATTGTCATATCGTCTGTAACGTCTGTGAATACAGTTGGCTTAACGAAATAACCTTTTTCAAGCGCACGTTCGCCACCAGCCGCAACTGTAGCACCTTCTTTCTTCCCTTGCTCAATGTAATTTAACACACGCTCTTGTTGTTTCTTAGATACGAGTGGACCCATCTCCGTTCCTTTCTCCATACCTGCTCCAAGTTTTACGTTGTTCGCCATTTTCACAAGTGCATCTACTACAGTTTCATAATGTTTACGATGAACAAATACACGTGATCCTGCGCTACAATTTTGACCGTGATTATACATAATACCTTGGAATGCACCATTAATTGCTTCTTCCAAGTCCGCATCTTCTAAAATGATATTTGGTGATTTGCCGCCAAGCTCTAACGTTACATGCTTAATCATTTCTGCAGACTGACGCATAATATACTTTCCTGTAACAGTAGATCCTGTAAAAGCAACTTTATCAATGTCATGATGATTTACAATTGCCGCTCCTGCTTCAGGACCAAAGCCTGGTACAAAGTTTACAACACCGTTTGGAAATCCAGCCTCTTTAAAGAGTTTTGCTGTATATAGTAAGGATAAAGGTGTTTGCTCTGCTGGTTTTAATACGATCGTACAACCTGTCGCCAGTGCAGCTCCCATTTTCCAAGAAGACATAACGAGCGGAAAGTTCCACGGAATAATCTGACCTACAACACCTACAGGTTCATGTCTCGTATAGTTTAAGTAATCTTTTGAAATCGGGATTGTTTGCCCAATAATTTTTGTAGCCCATCCTGCGTAATAACGATAATTTTCTACAGTCGCTGAAATATCATCCTCAAGTGCTACTTGATACGGCTTCCCATTATCTAAAGCTTCTAATTGCGCTAACTCTTCTCTATGTTCTTCAATTAAATCTGCTAATTTATAAATAAGATGCGCTCTTTCAGCAGTAGTCATTTCTGCCCACGGACCAGATTCAAATGCAGATCTTGCTGCTTTTACTGCAGCATCAATATCCTCTTCTTGCGCTTCACATACGACTGCTAGAACATCTTCTGTTGCTGGATTGTACGTTTCAAACGTCTTTCCGCCAATAGCAGAAACAAATTCGCCATTAATAAACATTTTAATTTCTTCATTTAAAAACGCTTCCACTTTTGGTTTCAGCTCAATATTTGTCTTTAACATTATGTTCTCCTCCTTATTTAAACAGCTGCATGAGCTGCAATATTTGATAAAATCGTTTGAAGCTTTTGATCTTCGTTAACAGTTAATCCTAGTCTTGGATAGCGAGAAGGTCCTCCCGCTTGCCCATGTAATTCCATGGAACGTTTAACGATTTGAACATATTTCCCTGACCCTTCAAGAAACTCGCAAAGTGGTAAAATAGCATCGTTTATTTCCCATGCTTTTTCTAATTCACCATTTTGAAAATGCTCATACATTTTTGTAACGAGACCAGGAACGATATTTCCTGCTACTGAAACCCATCCCGAAGCACCAACTAAATATGATTCCATAACTAAATCTTCAGAACCACAGAAGACTTGGAAAGCCCCTTCACTTTGTCTTACTAAATCTCTCGCTTTTCGAATATCTCCGCTAGATTCTTTAATATGTGTAACATTTTCACACTCTTTTCCAATACGGAGCATTAGCTCTGTACTCATATCAACACCAGAAGTAAATGGATTATTGTATAACATAATTGGTATATTTACAGAGTTTGAGATTTCTTTAAAATGAAAATAAATCTCCTCTTCCTTCGGTTTACAATAGTAAGAGTTTATAATTAATGCACAATCCGCTCCGTGTGCTTCTGCATGTTTCGTATATTCAATTGTTTCTTTCGTCGTCTCTGCTGCAGTTCCAACAATGACTGGAATACGGCCATCAATTTCTTTCAACACGGTTTCTACCATTTTAAATCGTTCTTCTTTTGATAAACTTACAAACTCTCCTGTACTTCCATTAATGATGACACCTGCAACCTTTTGTTCGATAAAGTAATTTACATTTTGTTTTACCCCATCCCAATTAATTTCCTGAAATTCATCCATCGGTGTTATTAATACTGGAAATGCCCCTTTAATTTTTTGCATATTTATCTCTCCCTATCACATTTTATTTTAATAAGAAACCTGCCGGAAACGGATCCGTAGGGTCTAATAGAAACGTCTGCATCCCTGTAATAAATCCTCTACTTTCAAAACGGAAAATGTATCCTAGTTCCTCCTTCTTCACTTTTTCCACAGTTATAAAACTATTAAATATACTTTCATTTTTAAAAGGTTGATCCGCCATATAATCATTTTTAAATAATGCATGAACATAGGAAACAATAGTAGAAACAAACCCCGGTGAACGAACAATAAAATTATTTTCATGAAATGTAATCGATTTTATATGGTTTTCCTCTTTATTTAAGGAATCTATTAATATAAGTCTTTTTATAAGTAGTTCCTTTTTTATAGCTTGAAGCGTAGCTTCTCCCCATTTTTTTAATTCAGAAATATTTTCCATACAGATTTCTGGTGAATACGTATCCTTTTCTACTACTGCATATACTTTATCTGCCTGTATGAGAGAGTAAGTGATATTACCACTCTTTAAATTTTCCTCAATCATATAGCATAATTTGCTTTCAAACGAAACAGATATAACTTCATCATTCTCTACATACGCATGAACTAAAAATATTCCAGATAACGTTTCAATTTTATATTGATTGGACTCTCTCTTTTTTAAATACCCACTTTCGAGTAACATCGTTATTACCGCAACAATGCCCCCATAATGAAGCGGAATCGAACCTTCATGATTAAAAAATAATACAGCTGCATCTACTTCATTATGGATAGATGGAACGACAATACACCCATTCAAACCAATAAAACCACGTGGTTCATTTAATAAAAGCTTCATCTCTTCTGCTAATTCACCTGAAAATTGTTCATTTAATTGCTCCAAACTGTAGTAGTATTTGCATGGTACGTCCTTCATTACACGAAATGCCTCGCCATTTACATGTACGTCTACTGCTGTATACATTTTTTGAATGTTCATTTTATATCCTCCGTTTCATGTTCCATCGGCGGAATTAGCAAAAATCCTTCTTTGAGTGGATCCATTTCATTGTAAAAAAATTTATGCATACCCATAAGCCAAGCTGATCCCGTAATTTTCGTTATGACAGCTTCAATATTTTCAACATGTGTCGTATTCATGACATATCCTTTAAATAAAGAACCAACGATACTCTCATGAATGAACTCTTCACCAATTTTGATTTCTTTCTGAGCGTATAATACAGCTAGCTTCGCAGATGTTCCTGTACCGCATGGGGATCGATCTATTCCGCCTGGTGGTACAACAACTGTATTTTTCACATGCGCACATTCATGAGTAGCATCTGTATAAAATTCAACATGTGTTAATCCTCTTATAAACGAATACTCTGGATGAGTAATTTCAAACTTCTCATTAATTGTGTTTCTTATATGAATCGCCTTATCGATGATTGTAGATGCATTTTCTGGTACTAATTCTAGACCTACTGACTTCGCATCAATAATGGCATAAAAATTCCCTCCATACGCAATATCAGCCTCTACAGTTCCAATGTCTTTGACGTGTACAGTAATATTTTTCAATAAAAAAGCTGGTATGTTACAGAAAGATACCTCTTTTGCTTTTCCATCTTGAACAGCAATATCTACTTCCACTAAGCCAGCCGGGGTATCTAGTTTTAAAGAAGTAATCGGTTCAACTACTGGAATTAAACCTGATTCAACTAACGCTGTACATACACCGATTGTATCGTGACCGCACATCGGTAAGTATCCACCTGTCTCTATGTATATAACACCTATATCAGCCTCAGGATGACACGGGTCTGTTAATAATGCCCCTGACATTACATCATGACCACGCGGTTCATTCATTAACAATTTTCGAATCCAATCATATTCCTTTTTCATATGTAACATCTTCTCTGCCATCGTCTCTCCAATCAACTTTGGAAGTCCGCTAATTAATGTCCTCGTTGGATTCCCGCCCGTATGTGTATCAATAGTCGTAAAGACTCTTTGTGACCTCATCCGTTTAACACCCTTTCTGTAAAACGACTCAAACGAAGTGGTTCAATAGGAATAATTGTCTCTTTTTCATTTAATAACTCTTCAATTACTTTCCCAGTAACTGCTGCAAGACTAATCCCATCACCTTCATGTCCTGCGGCAATGAAATAATTCGGAATATGTTCCACTCGTGAAATAATCGGCAAATGATCTTCTGTCCACGGACGTAAACCAGCGTAAGAACGTATTACCATCATATCTGCCATTTTCGGATAAAAGCGAATTGCTCTATTTGCGATACATTTAATGACTTCATTGTTTATCCTCGTATGAAACCCTACAAATTCACGGCTACTTCCAATTAAGAAATTTTGACTTTCAGTAGGCTCAAATACGAGCGCAACCCCGTATTTTTCAGTTAAAGCATCTACTTTTCGTTTTCCGCCAAATTTAGAAATTAAATAACCGAATTCCATTACTTTACGGCACCCTACGTGTTGTTGCCTTGAAGCTACAATAATATGCCCTTTTCTCGGTTCAATTGGTATATTTATATCCAACATCTGTCCAATCTTAGTAGCCCATACACCGGCTGCATTTACAACTTGTTTTGCTGTAAAAGTACCATTTGTAGTTTCTACAACAAATGAACCATTCGTCTCTATTTTCATACTCTTTACTTCGGTCTGCTTAAAGGCTTTTGCGCCAAACTTTTGTGCCTCTGACAGAAGCGAGAAAGCAAGGAGATATGGATTCACAGTTGAATCCGTCGCACATTCTAAACCTCCTAATAAATCATCAGCAAAAAAAGGCGACTCTTCTCTTATATCTTGCCTATCAAGCATTCGAAACGGTAATCCAGCTTCTTTTTGCCGATTTACCCATTGCTGCGCAGCTTCCATCTCTTCGTCTGACTCACATACGAGAATACTTCCTGGTGCCCTATATTCAAATGAATGCTCTAATTTTTCACTTAAATCAGTTACTAATTTTTGACTTACTAAAGACATTTGACTATCAAATCCCGGATCTTTATCAATGGCCAAAATATTCCCATCACACCGTGAAGACGTCCCGCTGACAAATTCTCCTTTTTCAATGATTGTTACGTCTCTTCCGTATTTTGAAGTGTAATAAGCGATAGAACACCCTATTATTCCACCACCTATAATTAAAACGTCGCAGTGCCTCACAATATACTCCTCCTTTCCCTAAACCTCTCACTTTCTTTTATGCAATTGACGTGCCAATTCTTCATATATACAATTTCCATAAACAATATTTTTATTTGTAAAAATAATTCAAATTTATAGTAAATAGGTGTATTATTTTTTTATCACTGTCAAAATTTTTATACATAACGGGAGGGCATTATGGCATTTTCATTTCCGACTATACAAGAGTTTTTGGAACGTGTTTTAATCGATCATACATGTAGCCTTAATCACATTAAGCAAGTAAACGAAAAGTTTTATTATCTCCCTTCTACTACAGAAGAATATAATTGCACCATTATTTATGTAGATGACTCATTCACTGCATTAATTGACGCTTTTTCTTATGAATTAGCTGTTATCATCCTTAACGAAAACGATGAGCCGATATGCTGTATAACTTCTCAGCAAATGATTCCATTTCTTTATAAGTCCTACAATGAACTACAGGCATTTTATGACACCGTAATAGAAACAACTGACTCTTCTGTTACAGTCATTGATAGTAAAGAATGCGTTCGAACTTGGACAGATGGTGCTGAAAAAATATTTTCAGTCAACCATAATGAAATTATTGGGCAACCGATTACTCGTTTTTTTGATTATAAAGACTTGGAAATTTTACAATCTTTACATGATGGAAAAAGCATAGTCGCTCAGTTCCATCAGCCTCGTCCCGATTTATTCGTATTAATTAATTCAAATCCAGTTTATTGTAATGATGAAATTATAGGAGCAGTCGTTTCAGAAACAGATGTTACAAATCAAGTCGCTTTAAATGAAAAACTATTTAATATGTCACATGAAATGCACCGTTTAGAACAAGAAGTGGCAAAGTATAAAGATGAATCCGATCCATTTCTTGCGATGAATGGAAAAAGTCCTGTTATACAAAGAACAATACAATTAGCTAGAAAAGTTTGTTCGGTGAAATCAACTGTTTTAATACTTGGGGAAAGCGGAGTTGGAAAAGAAGTATTTGCGAAAGCAATTCATGAAGCAAGTGAAGCAGTGAAGGCGCCTTTCATTTCGATTAACTGCGGGGCAATTCCAGAAGCGTTATTTGAAAGTGAATTATTCGGTTACGAGCGTGGGGCGTTTTCTGGAGCTAATAGTAAAGGGAAAAAAGGTAAAATTGAACTCGCACAAGGCGGTACTTTATTCCTCGATGAGATTGGCGAAATGCCGCTCGATATGCAAGTAAAACTGTTACGTGTACTACAAGAACGAAAGTATTACCGAGTTGGCGGAGAAAAAGAAATTAATATTGATTTTCGCATTATCGCTGCTACAAATCGGGATTTACAAGAAGAAATGAGAAAAGGAACTTTCCGAGAAGATTTATATTATCGTTTAAATGTAGTTAGCCTGCATATTCCACCGCTGCGTGAAAGACGAGAGGATATTATCGAACTCACATACTCATTCTTAAACGATTTTTCAATCAACTATAACAGACCAATTCGTGATTTACCTTCAAGCATTATGCATGAACTGCTTCATTACAATTGGCCAGGTAATATTCGCGAACTTCGAAACGTTGTTGAACGACTTGTGGTATTTGCGACAGACGGAATTATAAAACAAGAATATTTACCATTTCATACAACCGAAAATTTAGACAATCATACAGCTCATTCCCTATTACTCAGCAACAATAATACAATCCTTTCTTTACAAGAAGAGATGGATGAGCATGAGAAAAAAGTTATTGAAAGGGCTTTACGAATTTTAAATGGCAATAAATTAGAATGTGCAAAACAACTTGGCGTAACAAGGGCTACTTTATATAACCGTTTAAAAAAACTTGGACTTCAATAAAGAAGCAGTATGCACCGATTAGGCGTTTACAGGTAGCTCTCTCTCCCTCCTCTATATTGGCATGATTTTTGCATATATAATTTGTGCAAACCGAACTAGAGGAGGAATACATATGACAAATAAAAACAACTTAATCGTTTGTCGTTGTGAAGAGGTTACATACGGACAACTTCAATCGACAATTGCTGAATATAACTGCTCGGCAAGAGAATTAAAACTAAGAACACGTGCTGGCATGGGATTTTGCGGCGGTCGTACATGCAGAATAATGATAGATCGAATGATTGAAAATGCGAAGCCTGGCGTAACTCTTAATGAACTACCGTTAAAATATCAACCACCAATACGTGCAGTTACTTTTGGATCGGTAGGTGAAAGTAAATGAGTAGAATTACACATCACCCTATTTTAGGTACTTTACAAAGTAGTGAGCGTATTACTTTTCAATTTAACGGTCATCAATACGAAGCATATGAACATGAAACGATAGCTGCTGCCCTGTTAGCAAATGAAATACGGACATTAAGAGTTCATGAAGATAGCGGGACACCGCGAGGTATTTATTGTAATATCGGGCACTGTTCCGAATGCCGCGTGACAGTAAACAATCAAACAAATGTACGCGCATGCTTAACTGTTGTAGAAGAAAACATGGTTGTTGAAAGCGGGAAACAGCATCCGAATATCGTGAGAGAGATGGTGAAAAAACGATGAGTGATGTAATTATTATCGGTGCAGGGCCAGCGGGATTATCTGCTTCTATCTCTTGTGCTCGTTTCGGACTAAAAGTGCTCGTTATTGATGAATTTATGAAGCCGGGCGGGAGATTGTTAGGACAGTTGCATCAAGAGCCTACTGGAGAATGGTGGAACGGAATAGAAGAATCGAAGCGACTTCATGAAGAAGCAGAATCACTTTCAGTACATATCAGGTGCGGTGTGTCGGTCTATAATTTAGATAAAGATGAAAACAATTGGTTTGTACATACTAATATCGGTACGTTAGAAGCGCCATTCGTACTACTTGCTACTGGTGCTGCGGAATATTCTATTCCCCTTCCAGGCTGGACACTTCCAGGAGTGATGTCAATTGGAGCAGCTCAAGTTATGACAAATGTTCATCGCGTGCAAGTTGGAAAAAAAGGAATCATTATTGGTGCTAACATTTTGTCTTTCGCCATTTTAAGTGAATTGCAATTAGCGGGAATTAAAGTAGATCATATTGTACTCCCTGAAAAAAGCGAGTTAAGTCAAAAAGCTGGTGAACCTGAAGAAGTTTTAAACTCTCTTTTAAATGCAGCACAACTCGCTCCTTCTGCTATTTTACGAATAGGTAGCCACTTTATGAAATATGATTGGATTCGAAAAGCTGGATTAACATTCTATCCAAACAGCGGAATGAAAATAAACGGAACGCCACTTCACCTTCGGAAAGCAGCTCTTGAAATTATCGGAACAGATCAAGTTGAAGGTGTACGTATTGCTAATATTGACTCTAAAGGAAATGTTATTAATGGATCAGAGAAAATATATGAAGCAGATTTTGTTTGTATTGCCGGGGGATTATATCCACTTGCCGAACTTGCAGCTGTAGCTGGTTGTCCCTTCCATTACATTTCAGAATTAGGCGGACATGTTCCTCTCCATTCCGAAACAATGGAAACCCCTCTTCCTGGTTTATTTGTAGCTGGCAATATTACAGGCATTGAAAGCGGAAAAATTGCGATGGCGCAAGGAACAGTTGCAGGTCTATCAATTGCTAAATACGCAGGTGAAAAACATGATATAGTCGACCAACAATTATATCACGCCATTCAAAACGTTCACTCTGTTCGTCAAAAAGCTGCAATTCAGTTTAATCCGATGGTAGATATCGGTAGACGAAAGATGAATGAAATTTGGCGTGATTATTCTTCTACATATGCACATACTAAAAAGAGCTGCTGAGATTATTCTCAACAGCTCTTTTCTCTACTCATCCGAGTTATTAAATTTCGCTAATGCGTAAATACCTTCTTCATCATCTAATTCAAGTTGTAATCTCGCTGCGAATGAATTGACATTATATTCTCTGTCAAGCAATAAGCGTAATGCTTCGATTAAGTTTGCTTGAATTAAAATTTGCTGGCGACCATTTACCTCTACTTCCGCAGAGAAACCGTAGTCATCGTCATACATGAGTTCAACTAACACTTCTTCTGGACCCACTTGTCTTTTTTCAGCTATATATACGCAAAGCGCATTTATTAATTCTTGTTCAGAAATTTTTATTGTTTCCATGCTACTTCATCTGCCTTCTTCTTACGTTGGTCTTTGAAGTATTTAAATGCACGAACTGCTAACATTACGATACCAGCCATTACTAACATATTTACCATAAACGCTAATACAGAACCAAGAGCTCCCATATTTGCAAATAAGCTACCCATTAGTAAACCACCAAGACCACCTAGTAATAAACCTTTCATAAAGCTTCCTTTATTACTTTTTGGTGCTGTGTTTGTTGCTTTCGTTTTTGAATCTGGAGTCGTTTTTTGAGAATTTACATTTGAGTCTTTTTTGTTTAAATCAACTTTTGACTTTTGACCTGAACTTGGTGTAAATGATTTTTTACCAGATTTGTAACTTTTCGCTGCTGCATGATCTACGAACATAAAGCTGCTAGCCCCAAAGATAACCATGAATGCTGTCATTACTGCTACAAGTTTTTTCAACATATTATATCCATTCTCCTTTTATATAGATATATGTGAAATCTATCTTTCTAGTAAATTCAGAATGATAGATTTGTTTTTAAGAACATTTTAAAGGTTCTTATGAACTTATTATATGAACTTTTGTCGAAATATGCAAGTATTATTTACTTTCAACAGTTTGGTGACAAAGGAAAAATTAAGCAAAACAGAATTGACTTTAAATGAAACAAAACATATTATAAGTTCATAAGAACTTTTTATTATTTTGGAGGTGAAAAGATGGAAACATTTCATCTCACACGAAACGAAATGGCTACCCTTCTTCTATCACTAAGAGGATGGAATACGAAAAAGCCTCTCGGTATTTTACAAGAAGCTTGGGCAAAGTCACATAAAAAAGATATTGAAAGCGGACAAAGCGTTACAGCTTTTATTACTACCGCACTTTCACCTATTTTTGAAAAGCTGATTAAAATTGACGATACTGATGTCGGTTTTTCTTTAAATGAAATAGTTGCGCTTGGCAATCAGATTGAAAACACAAGTTTCTCTGTAACTGCTATGCAAAACTGGGTGAAACGAGATATAAAAGAAATGATTGGCTCTCCTCAAAAAGGGAAAAAATATTCGATTGAACAAGCAGCCTTACTGTTCATTGTCGAAGATTTAAAAACAGCACTTGATTTTGAATCAATTCGTAAGCTATTACGCCTTATCGTTAATGACCCAGCCGATCGAAGTGATGATTTAATCAATCCTGTTCATTTATATGTAGCATACTCTTCTCTATTTGAAGAACTCAATCAAGGGAATTGCTTACAACTAAATGCAACAGATACAGTTCATACAATTGAAAACATCGTAAAAGAAAAAGCTGATAAAATCGCAAGCAAGTTCGATCAAATTAATAACGAACAACGCGAAGCAATTCGTAACGCTATTATTATTGCGACCCTTTCTGTACATACCGCTTATGTACAAATGTTAGCAAAACGTTACGTAACAGCAACGTTATTTTTACAGAACTTAGATGTGAAGCCTTAAAAAATAGGAGCAGAAATGCTTCTATTTTTTTATAACGGAAACAAGCAAGCATCTGTTCCAAATATACAACAAATGCTTGCTTGATTTATTTAAATTTAAGTTTCATTTCATATAAAGCCGTAGTATTACGCATATCTACAAGTAGTGTCATTTAAGGTTCCATATATCCCTCTAACCCTCATTACATTCAGAATTAACTTTTTTTACCGTGCTATTTTCTCATTCTTAATTCTATGCATATCATACACTTTCACTTCATTCTCTATATATGATTTTACTTTTTTAAATTCAGCTTTCTCATAACAACGAATTGCCCTTTTGTTATCTTCCCTTACCTGTAATACAACTGCTTGTATATCGGAATCTAAAAACGATTTACTTATGAAATACTTTGTAATTTCTGTTCCAAGTCCTTTTGAATATAAATTCGAAACGCCAATAAGAATAGAGTATTCCATCACATAGGTATCATCATATTTCGTCTTTTTTAATCCGACTCTTCCTATTACTTCATCTCCCACTATTATTACATGATAACTTGCATAAGACCGCGCTAATTTTTTAGTCCAATACTCCCGAAGTTCTTCTATTGTATATCGCTTAAATGGTTTCACATCTGCTATGTTATGTAATTCTTCGTCGTTATACCATTCTAATATAATTGGTAAATCATCCAATTCTAGAAGACGTTCTTCCCAGTTCACATTTCCACCCCATCTATTTTATGTTTTCAAACCAATTTAAAAAGAATATGCATATTCTTTTTTAGGTAATCTCACTATCTGTTGAATAAAAGGGGATTTTTCTACAATATCCTCTAACTGCCCCTCACTATAAACGTAAATACCACCTACATATGAACTGTACGCCTTTTTCTCAGTTATTATCGCTAAATTGTTATTTTCCTTTTTAAAATCACCCTCCACTCCTTTTTGAAATGATAAACTTTTAGTTGGTGAAACATAAAGTTGAATTAAAGATACTATTTCAACATCATCTGATTTTGCAAAGCACTGTATTTCATTTAAAATTATTTCATCTTGTAACGGAAGAAAGTCTTCTACTTCTAACTTCTCTCCTTTATGAAAAAAGTTTTGAAGTTCAGGAGTATAGAACGAAAGATTTTTCTCCTCTATCATTTTAAAAATTGTTTGCAGCAATATGTCTTTTCCTATCACAAACGGGTGGCCAAATCCATTATTGTAAAGCCCCTCTTTCATTTTCATTAATTGTTCGATGAAGGGGATTCCCGATTCTTCAATAACAAGTTTACCGTCAATTAAACGCATGTTAGCAATCAATTCTTCTATCTGTAAACCTTCTAATTCAAGCGATGAGTAATATAAATCTCTATTCCAAAAATCTAATTGATCCATTCCTAATGAATTAAATAAGAGCTCATCTATAATCGGAAAAACTCCATCTTCTGTTAAAACTTTCGTTACATCACCTATTAATCCAGTTGTTTGATTTAAAATCGTACGTATTTCTTCGTCCTCTTGAATGATTCGTACCGTCCACTCACCATGATCTTCACCCGATATTTGCTGAAAACAATGTGAATATGGCCCATGTCCAACATCGTGTAAAAGGGCTACAGTAGATACTAGCTTTCGTTCATATTTCGATAAATGTATGTCACCAATCTCAGTAAGATGTTCTATCACTTTATTTACTAGCACATATACACCTATCGAATGTTCTTCCCTCGTATGTATTGCGTTCTCATGTAAAAGATAAGTATGTCCTTGTTGTTTAATATTCGCCAACCTTTGAAATGCTTTTGTATCTATCAATCGAAGGATATCTCTATCACGAATAAAGATTGGTCCATAAATCGGATCTGTAATATACATACGTTCTCCTCCTATTTTTGTAAATGAAAGACCTATGCCATTATACTTAATTTTCAGTCTATTATCATTGATATATGAGAAATTTTTAATAATCTTTTCATTAACCCTTCATGAAAACGCGGCTTATATCCTTTACTATAATACTTATGAGAGACATAAAAGAATTGAAATAGCAATCCCCTATGTAAATAAGGTATAATCTACATATAGTGAACCTTTTACGTTATTAAATAAAAGGTTCTTATACTCAAAAATTCATAAACTAGAAGGTGCAACAATGTTAAGTAGTTTTATTCATTCAGTATTAACGTTTTTTGAAGGATTAGGTTATTGGGGCATTATGCTTGGACTTATGATTGAGATTATTCCAAGTGAAATAGTCCTTGCTTATGCAGGTTACTTAGTATTCAATGGTAGTATCTCATTTATAGGTGCAGTCGTATTCGGTACAATTGGCGGTGTTATTGCCCAAATCTTTATTTATTGGCTTGGACGATACGGCGGACGCCCCATATTAGAACGTTATGGAAAATATATTTTCATACATAAAAAACAAATAGATGCTGCAGAAGATTGGTTTAATCGTTACGGAACTGGCGTCATTTTTACAGCACGCTTCATTCCAGTAGTACGTCATGCGATTTCAATTCCTGCTGGTATTACAAAAATGCCTTTACTACGTTTCACTACATTAACAGCACTTGCGATTATCCCTTGGTCTATTATTTTCATTTATTTAGGTGAAAAACTAGGCGAAAACTGGGAGAATATAAACGATATTGCTGGTCCGTATGTGAAATCATTTGCAATTGGTGGCGTCGTACTTATACTTTTATACTTCGTTATAAAAAAATGGACAAAAAAGCGCAAAAATCTTGCTTAAGAATATAATAAAAACCGCTATAAATTCATTCGGAATTATAGCGGTTTTTTATTTATATATGAATTAATCTTCAGGAATTATATAACACCTTTCCATCTACATTTACATGGATAAGCAACCATTCGATCATTCTTTTCGTATATTATCTCAAAAAGGAGTGATTCCCCTATGCATTGGCAGCAAAAAATACCATACTTAATCGGACGCCCTATCGGTATTTCCTTCATAAATGGGCAAGGAACTTCTGGCGTATTATGTTCAGCGCATGATGGTCAATTATATGTGTATGAATACCTTTATCAAGCTCAGTTCGCAATGAAACATTATGATTATAGACAGGTTCAAGATATACATGCATTCCCAAATTGCCCTCACCAAAATCCTCTATACTAAAAAAATCGGAACGGCTCATAGCCATTCCGATTTCTATACTTTATTTCTCAGAATAAAATTTCTGCACTGCTTCATCAAAATAAATCCAACCTTTCCAGCCTAAATGAATCGTATCTTTTAAGAAATACTTATCATATTCATGACCAGAGAAATCAACTACTGGATATCCTGCTTTCTCAACCTGTTCTCGAACTTTATTATAATACACTTCACGGCGTTCTTTCGGGAAGCCAGTATAATCATACCAAGGCCCATTTACAGGTACAGAAATAAAGAGTGGTTTGACATTTTTCTCTTTAAATAAATCTAAAATAATTTGTAAATCATCATATTCTGGTGATTCATCATATGTTTCATTTGCTCTAAAGTTTTTTAAACCTTTTAGTTTTTTCTTCAGATTATTCTTATGATAATACGGATTTTCAATTCCGAATGTATTTGTAGTAGACTCAGCTTTCCCTTCTTGTTCCGCGTGTTTACGTGCATCTTCCCAAGAAATTGAACGAAGTCCGATATTTGTTTTCTCTTTCATCGGTTCGATTTTAAATAAAGAGTTAAATAAATCTCTATGATCTAAAATATTTCGATGCATATAAGCAAGTGGTTTAGCTAAACCTGCTTTTATGTTATGTTTTGTATCATTATATACAATACCTTCTAATGAATTTTTTAATATATCATCTTCTTGAACAACTTTATAATCTAATAGCCGTTTCGCGATTTGCTTCTTCATTTCTGGATTTATCTCATCATTAAAAATAAAATGATATGCTTGTTGTTTGGAGAAATTATTAGTGAAATCCCCTTGTGAGACACCAGTCTTTGTAAACCATTGTGGTGAAAGAACAAAGACTACTTTTTTACCTTCTAATTCATCCATAGTAGATGTCATATTTAAAATATGAGCTAAGCTTTGTGTACCGCCAGTTCCAATTAAAAACGGTGTAAAACCAGCTGGATTTACTTTGAAATAATTAGACGGATGATATGCATCCATTCGTAAAAATTCTGATGAACCGTACATCGGTAAATACTGTGAATTCTCTAACATTTTTTGCTGTAAGAAAGCACTTTGTAATTTCTCTTTTTGTAAAGAAGTTGCCGCATCTTCTACCTTCTTATCACTAATAAGCGATACTAAACTTTTCGATGGGATTAGAATGATAATGAAAAACAGCACACACGCTAAAATTATAGGACCAAAAGCATGCTTCATTTTCATTTTCTGTCCCTCTTTCTATCGTTATTAACTTGTAACCCTTGTTTTTGACACGCCATCTTTTCTCTCCTTTTTCTCTATACATGTTCCATTCTATTTATCTATTATATACATGTATGTATTTCCTTCCTTGTTCTATTAAGCCCTATATAAATAGCGCCAGAAAATGTTTCCATAGAAACACGTTAATTATACAAGATTCTACATAAATTTCACACTGGAATTTTAGTAATAATTTTATTTTTAAGTCGTGAAAAAACATATGAAATGTCTATATTTCATTCGGAACTGTACAAAAAACAGACTATCACACACGTGAAGTCTGTTTCCCCATTCTTTTATTTTTGTACATCTGCCCATTTTAAACTTGTAGATGGACCAAATTGATGTACATATAAATCTTTCACATATGGTTTTTGTAAGTAAGATAATCCACGCTGGAATACCGGTGCAATTACTGCATCATCAAGTAGCATTTTTTCAGCATCTTGCATTGCTTTCCAGCGAGCCTTTTCATCATTACCTAATTCTGTTTTAATCTTCTTAATTAACGCATCATATTCTGGGTTTGCATATTCTGTATTATTAACACTGCTTCCAGAAAGGAATACTTCTAAGTAAGTCATTGGATCTGGATAATCCGGTAACCAGCGTGATAACGACATTTCATATTCTTTCTTCTTCTCAAGTGCTAATTTTTGCGTATGTGGCTGTAATTTCACATTCACTTTTAATCCAGGTAAATTTTTCTCAAGCTGCTCTTTAATGTACTCTCCGACTTTTTTAAAGTTTTCTAAGTCATAATTTAATAGTTCTAACGTCACTTCATTTGTACCTGTCTCTTGTTTTGCTTTCTCCCAATATTCCTTCGCCTGTTTTACATTCGTCTTATTAAACTCAACAGCCGTACTTCTAAAATCTTTCTTATCTGGGCCTTTTAAGAATCCTTTTGGTACGTAATAATTTGCAGCAACCGAACCATCATTTAAAAATGAATCCGCAAGTCCTTTCTTATCAAAAACTGTACTTAGCGCAAGCCTTGCATTTTTATTTTTAAGAATCGGTACATTTTCATTAAATCGGAAGAAGTACATAACTGGATCTGTGTATTGTTTTAGCTCTTTATTATTTTTATATTTATCTACGAATTCTGTAGAAATAACAGCTCTATCAACTTTATCTGTTTCATATAAATTTACCGCAGTTGAAATTTCTTTTACAATTTGATAGTTTACTTCATCTAACTTCACTTCTTTTTTATCCCAATATTTATCGTTTTTCTTCATTGTAAAGCTAGCTTCATGCTTCCACTCTGATAATGTAAACGGTCCATTATATACCGCTTTATTTGCTTCTAATCCGTATTTATCACCTTGCTCTTTCGCATATTTTTCGTTAATTGGATAGAAAGATGGTAAAATTAATAATTTCGTAAAATACGGTACAGGATGTTCTAGCTCTACGACGAATGTTTTATCATCTTTCGCTTTTACTCCTAATTCATCTAGACCTAGTTGTTTTTTATTTATCTTCTCAGCGTTTTTCACATCGTACGCAATGTATGCATATTGAGAAGCGGTATCTGGATTAATCAATTGCTTCCAAGCGTATACGTAATCATGAGCGGTTACTGGATCTCCGTTAGACCATTTTGCATCACGCAATTGGAATGTATATGTCTTTCCATCTTTACTCACTTCATATTTTTGTACGCCTGCCTCAATTACTTCATCATTTTTCGATAAACGGAATAGTCCTTCCATTACGTTATTTAAAACGTTAAACGAGACTGCATCTGTTACTTTCCCTGAATTTAACGACGGAATTTCACCTATTTCTAGTAACTGCAATACTTTCTTCTCATCTTTCGGCTTTGTTGCAGTTTTTTCTTTTGCGCAGCCAACTAAAAATGAAGAAGCTAATAGAGTACTAACTAATGAGTAACGAACAATTTTTTTCATTTGAAAACCCCCTCTATTTTTAAGGTAAGTAACGACGTGCACCAGCGTATTCTTCTATATATCCTGGTGTATTTACTGATATAATCTCTACCGACCTTTCAGCTCTTGGTGAGTGAATCATATTGCCATCACCAATATACATTGCAACATGATGGACACTACCTTTTCCTTGATTATGCGCAAAGAAAATTAAATCTCCCTTCTGTAAATTTTCTTTATCAACTGCAACCCCTGCTCTTGATTGCGGTCCAGAATCTCGCGGAATTGTAATGCCGTGCGATTTATAAATCGTATGCGTGAAGCCAGAGCAATCAAATCCAAAACCACTTGTACCAGCCCATATATAAGGTAAACCTAAAAACATTTTCCCTGTGTTAATTAAATCATCAGCGGTCGGTTTTGGAATATCAGTTTGAGAACGGTAAACTGTTCCATCATTTTTTCGTAGCCATGCTTTCTGACCATTTGGCAACAATACACGGTATGACATTGTGTCTTCACCTAATAGCGGCAGTCTTGTATTATAACTGACTTCAAGTGATTTATGTTTTTCAGAAGGATTTATATATAAAATCGCTGTTGGCTTTGTTATTAACACAAAAGGTTCATTTGTTTTATCTGCAAATTCTTGATTATATGTTAATTGCTTTTCAGGCATCCAGCCCGGATAACCTTCTTCATTTCGTGGTGTTGGCTGTCCATGCACTAATACCTTCACCCATTCGCCTTTCTTATCAATAACAGTTACTTCTTGACCGAGTAACGCTTGTGTTTCTAATTTATTTGCATTTGTTAACCATAGTTTCTCGTCAAGTGTCATTGATTTTGTCCATTTCCATAGATCCACTGGGTTTGTTGCACTTGGTGTATCGATTGACCTTAATGAATCAGGTGCTGTCCATAACGTTGCAGCAGATACATCTATAAATGCTTTATTATCCTTCTTTTCTTCAGCATTTGCCGATGTAAACGATGAAAATATAAATAAAGTTGTTAAAAATGCAGTTCCTACTTTTTTCATATATATCCCCCTTAAAAAATAGTTTACTAGTCTCTTCTCCTAAGACTTACTATTCACTGTCGATTGAAGGTTTACCTTTGATCCAGAATAAGTCATTCCTTCCGGCTCTTCCATTAACCAAAGCGGTGCATCAAGATCAAAATAATGAATATTAGGATGCGCTGCCGCTAAATGCGCAACAGCACTAACGGAAAGTGAAGATTCCATCATGCTTCCCACCATACACTTCACACCAGCTGTTTCTGCGATATCTGCAATACGCCATGCTTCACGTATGCCACCACATTTCATTAATTTAATATTAATTAAGTCTGCATATCTTCCTTGAACGAGCTTTAATGCATCACTTGCTGAAAATATACTTTCATCGGCCATAATTGGCGTTTGCACACGATCTTTGACGTACTTTAACCCATCCCAATCTTTCGCGTGTACTGGTTGTTCAATAAATTCTATATTTAAATTACGATTTTCCATCTCTTGAATGATAGAGACCGCTTCTTTTGGACTCCAACCTTGATTCGCATCTAAACGTAATGTCGTATTTCTTGGTACCACATTTCGAATTGCCTCAATACGTTCCAAATCTAAATGCGCCTCTTTACCCACTTTAATCTTTAATGTTTGAAATCCTTTTTCTATATGTTTCTTCGCTTCTTTTGCCATTAATACAGGCTCATCCACACTCACTGTAATATCCGTATAAATTTCTTTCTTCCCGCCTAACAATGCATATAACGGCACATTTTGATATTGGCAATATACATCATATAAAGCGATATCTACCGCTGCTTTCGCACTTGAATTTCCAATACAACTCATTTGAATGCGCTCTAGTAACTGCTGAAACTGAATGATATCTTGACCAATTAAACATGAACGCATCGGTCCTAAAATCGCTTCTTCCATTCCACTGGTGAAATCACCCGTAATAACTGGCGTTGCGGCTGCAGCCCCCTTACCAATCACTCCTTCGTCTGTATGAATATAAACATCTATACTTTCAATTTCTGTTACAGTACGAAGCGCGGTTTTAAACGGTGTATGAAGTTTTATACGTCTACGATTTACTTTTACGTCTGTAATTTTCATTTTGTTCATCCTTTCGTTCTCCAATGAAGTGAAATCTTAATCCACCGGAAATTTATACCCACAGATTATTAGGTAAACCTATTGAGCATTTACTCTCCTATCTCTCTACTTTGCTTTTGATGTAGGACTTTAATGTGGAATAAAAAAATCCAGCCATAAGAATGATTCTTACGGCTGGATTTTGTCTATGATTGAGTAGACAAAGCAGCAATCTGATTATATTTTTTCTGTGCATCTTTTAGCGCTACAAGTAACGCTTTTTGAGAAGAACCGAAATATCGGTTCTTTACTTCCATTACTAACGCCGGGTCATTTATATTTTTATGTAGAAATAAATATTTAACAAATTGAGATGTTAATGCAATTGTCGCTGAGCAGTCTGCATCTACAATTTCCCCTGTATCCTTAACAAGAACAAATGCTACGAAATAGCTTTTAAACTTTTCAGTAATGGGATTATTTTGAGGTGCTTTCGCATCCCCTACGACATAAATTGTATTTGAAGCGTACACAGCTACCTTCCTTTCTTATACGAGGATAACGGGTTTCTTAATAGTCATATGAGCGATGAACTCAACGTTGATTAAAAAATGTATCCGCTTATCTTGTATTATAATACAATTAACAGAATTTTAACAATATTTATTTCAGTGTATATTCCATAATTGTGAAAATATCTCAAACTCTTCATTTTTACAATATGTGATTGTTCCTTGTACCATGACATTTAAACATGAAAAAACAGTTAGCTATGGCTAACTGTTTTTTCATTACTTTGGCATCACAAATATAGTTTCATTTGACTTAGAAAATTGATACTCTTTTCTCGCAAACTTCAAAATTTCTTCTTCATCGTCTGTTAAATTTTCTATGTTAGTCTTTAAAGAACCTTTATCTTTCTTTAAAGATACTAATTGTTTCTTTTGATCCATAATCGTATCTTTCTTTTTATCAATTATTTCTTGTTGTTTCGTTAAAATATATTGAACGTACAAAGTAGTTGCCGCAATAAAAAGGACCATTAAAATAAGTCGCCTTAACTTCTTTTTATTTACCCTACGCTTGTCACTAGGTTGTGATAATTGCTCTGGTATATTAGGAACATTTACTCGTTTGAGTTTCCTCATTCAAATCCCCCTAACCCATATTTTTCACTACCATCGGCACGTTTTCTTACTAAACTAAATTCTATTCTTATAAAATAAACTCCTTCACAAAAATATCCCATAAATTAACCAATTAAAGATAGCATTCGACGACATTTCCATATTTACATCGAAATTTTTTATGTATGCTGCTATAAAATAGTAGTTTCTGTAATTCTTTTTCTACTATTGTAGAAGAGTTTTTTTACACACAAAAATCCTTGCCTACATATCCATGTTATAACATGCTTATAAGGAGGGAAAATATGCATTACCGTACATTAGGTAAAACTGGAATAACTGTTTCTGAAATAGGTTTTGGGGCATGGGCAATCGGTGGTGATGAATGGGGACCGGTTAACGATAAACAATCTATAACCGCTATAAAAAAAGCAATTGAGTGTGGTGTGAATTTTATTGATACTGCGGATGTGTATGGTTTAGGACATAGTGAAAAGTTGGTGGCTACCGCGATTAAAGGACATCGTAATGATATTATCCTATCAACGAAAGGTGGTTTAATCGGACACCACTACGACCCTAATGGAGTTCCTGTATATGATACTCCCGAAAAAATCATCGCCGTATTCGAAACAAGTTTACAACGTCTTCAAACAGATTATATTGATCTTTATTTTTGTCATATTTGGTGGCATAATCGTAGAGAAACAGAAGCATTTCTACGTGCATTTGACATATTAAAACGTGATGGAAAAGTAAGAGCAGTCGGTGTTTCGACTCATGATTTACAATACATTCATCATTTCAATAACAACAACGAAATTGATATCGTACAACTTGATTACAATATATTAAATCGAAAACCAGAAAAAGATATATTACCATTCTTACAAGAGAAAAATCTAGGAGCTATTATTCGTGGTCCATTAAAAATGGGCATTTTAACTGGAAAATTCACAAATAAAACAATTTTTCCAGATGGAGATTTACGCAAAGATTGGCCAAATGAAACTTGGTTTCAAGAAGACTTACAAACCGTAGAGAAACTTCGGTTGCTCTCAAATAAAAATCAGACCCTAGGGCAACTTGCACTTCGCTATGTACTCTCTCATCCGGCAGTAAGCGTTGTAATTCCTGGTGCCAAAACCGGAATGCAAGCACAAGAAAATGCAAATGCATCTGTTCGCCCTATTTTGAGTGATGAAGAGCTTAACTATATTCATTCAATATAAAAAGCCCAATCCGGGCTTTTTAATTTGGCAAACTAATATCATACTCCATTCGCTTCGCTGTGTCCTCCGCAACATGCACACCTAACAAGTTTTTCACAATATGAAATGCCATATTAATTCCAGCTGAAATTCCGGCAGATGTTATAATATGTCCTTCATCTACAAACTTTACATTTTCTATAACTTCAACATTTTGAAACTCATTTTTAAACTTTTCAATACTAGCCCAATGTGTTGTTGCTTTTAAACCTGCCAATAAACCTGCTTTCGCCAGTAATAGCGCTCCTGTACAAACTGACGTCATCAGCTTTACTTCTTTCATTTGCTGGCCAATCCATTTTATTACTATTTCATTTTTTATTTCATATTCTCTAGCACCTAGCCCACCCGGAATTATTAAAATATCCACTGGTGGTAAATTTTCAATACTATAATCTGGCTGTACCTTCAATCCGTTCCTTGCTGTAATCATTTCCCCATTCTCGCTAACTGTATAAACAGTAAATGTTTTTTCTTCATTCACCTCAGTTACAGAAAAAACTTCAAATGGCCCTGCAAAGTCTAACACTTCTACTTCATTAAATAAAAATATACCAACACTCCATTTATTCATCATAAGTTCACTTCCTGTTTCAAATGATGTAATAGGTGATCGTATCCTTTTTCTAATGCAATTTCATACGCTGTTTTCCCATCATTTTTCTTAATCATCTTATTAGCTCCATTTTTAAGGAGTAACATAATTATTTCTTCATTTCCTAATAATGCTGCTTCGTGAAGTCCTGTCCAGCCACCACTTTGCATAATATTTACATCTGATCCTTTTTCAATTAAGAAAGTGACAAGTTCACTTTGCTTGTTCGCAATTGCTGCTTGCAAAGGTGTATTTTCATTTTCGTTTTTTGCTCTACTATGTATATCTGCACCGCTTTCTAAAAGAAAACTCGCTATTTCTTTCTGTCCAAAATAAGCTGCTAAATGAAGTGGTGTCCAGCCATCTTCACTACATTCGTTAACAATACTTGGACTCACCTTTATAAACTCCACTACTTTTTCCCTATTACCACTTATAACAGCTTGTGCTATTGATTGTAAATGCTCCATAATAATCTCCTATCCTTCAAAATATTTAAGCATCCCCTTCTACATGTTCTATTAATTATTACATTTTCCTTTTAAAAACTTAAGTTTACATAATAATATTATAAATTACTTTTGTACTTAATGTTGAATAGCAATAATGTTAAAAATAATACCTTTAAACAATGAAGACTATGATTTCATTATAGTTACTGAAAAAGCAATCAAAAAAACTATACACATAGTTTTCATCATATTTGTCAATTGCATGAACTAAAACAGGTAATTTCTATTACTGCCATTCATGCTTTCAACATATCAAATAATATTATTCCAATAAAAAAACAATCCTTTTTAAAATGGATTGTTTTTTTATTTCTGTTTTATGCAGTTTATTTTATTTTTGTATTTTCAATAACGAAATAATTACATTTACAAAAATGAAATGATACTATCTTAACCACTCTTATAGTAAGATTTTCGTTTGAAAACAAAAACACATTTTCGCCTTACGATTGAAAAAAACATATGTAAAAGCTTCTAAAACAGCCGCCTTATCATATTAATCTATAGCAATTCTGTCTTCTTCCCTTACCTGTTTCCTTTAACACATACGATTTTAAAACAAGTGCCGTTAATGAATCTGTTAATGTTTTATATGATAAATTTGATAATGCCAATAGATCGTTCGTATATAACATTCTATGCTTCTCTAATAGTAATAGTACTAATCGTTCCGACGGTTTTAATGCCTCATCACTTTCTAGTATAAAGTCTATATTTTTCATTTCTCTAATTATTACTCCTTATATAAAAAATACTTTAAGTGCTAATTTAATATAAAAATAATACACAACAAACTTTGAAATATATTAAAATAACATTACTTTAAGACACTATTATACTATAACATATAAAAAGCATTTGCCGAAATAGGAAATGCTTTTTATATTGCTTATATAATTCTTCAAAAACTACATTTAAAAACGGTTGGTCATTCTCTAAATATGAATGACTAACCGTTTTCCAGCTTCTTCTCAATTACATGTTTCACCTTAAATATTTCTTGCAATATGTGGCTTACTGTAATGACTTGTTCCACCGCCACCTACTACTACTTTACCGCCTTTTTCGAAAATTAATAATTTACTTGAACCATCTGCAAGAAGTACTATTACTTCAGCATTATTACTTGTTGCTACATAAATTACATAACCACTCTTTGATATACAAGTTTCCCAATTCGCATCAAATTCTGATCTTACTACACGATTTGAATACACTTGATTTTCAATTCTATCTTGTTCTATATTTTCCAAATTGATTCCTCCCACTTCACTAAAATAGCATTTATAGGAAAATAACAGCCCTATATAAAATAATAGCTGACTTTAACATAAATAGTATATGTAGTAAGTAGCAGAATGCTTGGACAATGAAAACCTAATAACATGTAAGCGATATACAATTAAAATAAGGCAATCGATATTATATCAATTGCCTTATTTTCATAGATAGTTCCTTTATTTCTCGTTTCGCACAGCTTCAAAAGTAATCATTTGATTTGCATTTGACGGTTCTTTTTCATAATCATATTCGGCAGAGCAAGTAATGTTAGAGAAACCTATACTTTCTAAAAGGAGTTTAAATTCTACTATTCCATACCAGCGCAGCGCAAAACGTTGTAACTCTGTTTGTACTAGCTGTCCTTTACTCCACTTTTCATATTTCAAATATGATACAGTAATTTGGTTCAGCCAATCTATTTCAATTGATTTATTTTCTAATGTGATTCCGTCTCCTCTCGGCAAAGAAAAAGTCGATGTATGAATTTCCCCAGTCTTCCAGTCATGCGGAAGCATAATATCTACGATTAATCGTCCGCATGGATTAAGATGTTCATAAAAACATTTCAATGCGTTTATAGAATCCACACGATTTTCAATTAAACAAAAAGATCCAGTAGGAATGATAATTGCCTCATATTTATGCGGAAGTGAAAATTGTTGCAAGCTTCCTTCATATAAATTAGGATGTAAGCCTCTCTCTTTACACCGCTTACGGCAAGAATCAAGCATTTCAGGTGAATAATCTATCCCATCAACTTTAAAACCAGCTTCAAGAAACGGAATAATGACACGTCCCGATCCTACTGCAGCTTCGAGAATTCTTCCCTTACAATTTTTTAAACGTTCTTTGTAATACTCAATATCACCATTTAAAGAATAACCGACTGGTTTTGTGTAATCATACAGTTCCGTACAAAGTGTACTATAAAAACTAAACATTTATTTTCTCCTCCGTTTTTACGTACGGAAGATTTCAATTAAACTAATCTTCTCGTACCTCTAATTTTAATGCGCTTTCGAAAGAGCTGACTGTCATAATATATCACTCACTTTCCATAGAATATAATGATATTGTATTACATAACCTTCCAATCCGAAATATAAAATTAAAAATTCAGACTATAAAATAAAAAGCTTACTTTAGTAAGCTCTTTGTAAAAAATATTTATTTCACAATCGGCAATGTCACTTCACTTAATTTCACTGTAAGTTTCGTGCCCGCTTTCGGTCTAATTGTATAATCATAGTCGCTAGCAATTAAAACAACCCCTATTTGATGTCCAGCTTTAAAGACATAATCATCTGGCTGCATGTCCCATGTAAATGTATAATCTTTGCCCGGTTGAATCACTGTTGAATTTTCTATACTATTTAAGTTTTGTGGATCCATCCAGCCTCGTGTTACGATTTCCGGCTTCGTTCCTCCATAGTCAACAAGTAATGCTGTTAAATTTGATACAGATCGATCAATATTTCCTGTAATTGAAATCTTTGGTGTACCACTTATGCGTGTATCTTTTTGAAGTACAGGCATTGTATATACTAATCGATTGGCTACTTCTAATTCTGGGTTTGCTACTAATTGATTTGATTTCATTTGTGCATCATCTAAGAATGAGAAAACTTTATTAGCCGATCCCATACTTAGTGGCAAATTGACTGATTTATTACTTAAATACATACGGATTTTTGAAGGTACAGCCGCTGGATCTGGCCAATTTTTTATCTTTTGCCACGATTTATTTTCTCTTTGCACATCAACCATTGGTTCATCCATAATTCCATTTTCAATTCCATACAACCAATAATCTAACCATTTATTTTGTGTTTGCTGCCAGTTATTACTTGATGTCCCACCATGACCACCTTGGTGTAGCCACATTTTACGAGGAACATTATTTTCTCCGAGTGCATCCCACCATTGCGCGAACTGCTTCGTCTTAACATTCCAATCATTTAAACCATGAACAACAAATACGCTTGCTTTTACATTTTTAGCATCTTTTACATAATTGCGTTTATCCCAAAAATCATTATAATTACCAGTTTTCCGGTCCTGACCAGCTGTTAACTCTTTTATTACTTGCCCGCAAACTTCAGGATTTTCTCTTGTTAGTACTGCTTCTGCCATATTATCTGTATCTTCTCCTTGATATCCACCTGGCGCAATGACTGCACCATTTGCACGATAATAATCATACCAACTACTAATTGCTGCGATTGGAATAATTGTTTTTAAACCTTCAACTCCAGTAGTCGCAACAGCATTTGGTAATGTACCATTATAAGAAACTCCAGTCATACCTACATTTCCTGTAGACCAATTTGCCTGAACTTCCTCACCCTGTTCTGTAAATGCTTTCGCGCGACCATTTACCCAATCAATAACAGACTTTGTACCGAGTATTTCTTGTTCATCTCCAGTTGTAGGGCATCCATCTGATTTTCCAGTACCGATACTTTCGCCTAGAATAACTGCATAACCTCTTGGCACGTAATAGTTCCCATACGAACCAAGATTAACCGCTCCATACGGTTTTCCTTCATACGCATACAATTCTTCATCTACATTATATACAGGAACATCTTTTAATCCAGATCGATATGGACTCATTTCATAAATAACAGGAACCTTCACATTCGGATCTGTCTTTGGACGCATAACTTTTATCGATACTCTGTCTTTCTTACCGTCGCGATCACTATCAACTTCTGTCTCTACATATAAATTTTCGATAATGGCTTCATCGAGAGAATAAATCGGTTTTGTCATCCCATTTTCTAATTCAATTTTCGTATTTTTAGTCTCTTCCTTCTTCTCTGCATGCACATCCATAGTAAAGCTAGGTATAATTGTTGCAGATAGCATTGCTGACAGTGTAATTGCCATTTTCTTTTTACTCAAAATGTTCCCTCCCCTTATTCGTTCTCTTTTACTATATAACAAAATAACTGAAAATTCAGTTTTATTTTTATATAAAAGTTGAGAAACTCAAAGATTTCTTGTTAAGTAAAATTCAATACAGGTGTGAAAGTATTTTCCCACTCCCAGCTTCTATATAAAGTGAGCCCTCACCAATCGGGCGTTTACGGGCAGCGGGGCCCCCACCTAACTTCTTTGCTTCCGC